>JBBRHJ010000169.1:0-8076 GCA_038222885.1 Bacteroidales bacterium
AATTAAAGTTCTTTGATGTCATGAAGAATAAATTCAATAGCCCTCGAGAGAGGGTTAAAAAAAGTTTATTTTAGTGTCTCAAAAATAAATAAAAGTCTGAAAACAAACAACTTACTCATGTTAGCTTGACGGCTATGCCCAAAATGGGGGCTTTAAGACCAGAATTATTTTTTTAGAATATGCAAATATCACTCTTTCTCCCCTCTTACTCCCTCTCCATTTGGAGAGGGTTGGGGTGAGGTCGGGGGTTGGGGGGTCAATAAAATTTCAACTTATATAATCCCTATTATTTCTGTTTTAGTCTATTTGTTGTATCCGTCAAATTTGCCTTTCGGCTTAACAAACGATAAAATTTGTTTTTGGTAATATTAATACAGTTCAACGAAGAATAAACCAATATTTGAAATTAAAATATGAAAATACTTGTGTTCATTTATTTAACAGCCATACTGTTACTTTCAGTTTATGAGCCTGTTCAGGGTCAATCAAGAAAATCTATTGATCTGAATAGTAATTGGATTGTGTGCGAAGCAAAATCCGATTTCAATGCAGAAAAATCCATACCAGCCGATTTTAAGAATCCTGGGGAGTCTTGGTTTAAAGCAACCATGCCGAAACAAGTGCAGGATATTCTCTTTGAAAAAGGAATTATTCCTGACCCGCATGTTGGCAAAAACCCAACCAAATGCACTTGGATTTTCGAAAAGGACTGGCTTTACGCAACTCGTTTTGTCACGCCCCAAAATAACGGTTCCGTTTTTATTTGTTTTGATGGAATTGATACACGTGCCGACATCTTAATAAATGGAAAAAAAGTGGGTGAATGTTCAAATATGTTCCGCAGATACAGCTTTGAGATAAACAGTTTTCTAAACAAAAATGGCAATCCAAACACACTTTCAGTTCTTGTTTATTCTCCCACAAACTTTATGAAAGATATTGAAAAGCAGGAGGGAAAAGAAGCGACTGATGCATATAGATACATGCGTAAAGCTGGTAGCGATTTTTCGGGATACATGGGAGCACGACCAAATTTTCTTAAAATGGGGATTTATAAAAATGTATATCTTGATATTCCTGGTAAGAATTTCTTAGCAGATGTTTATGTGAGAACCTCGTTAAGCAATAACTTTTCTAAGGCACAAATTTTAATAAATCCTGATATTCAAGGCGAAGGAATATCAAAAATTGGCTATTCGCTTTTTTCACCATCCGGAAAACTCATTGCTAAAGACGTAATTAATAAGTGCGACTCGTTTGCAATAAACGTTGATAATCCCGAATTATGGCAACCTTACACCCATGGAAAACCCTTGTTATATAAATTAACTGTTAGTTTGATAAACAATACAGGAGAGATTGATAAAAAAGATTTTTCGGTTGGCATACGCGAAGTTCAATTGATACAGAAAGATGAAAAAACCGGCGAAGCCCGTTTCGGATTCGAAATAAACGGTCAAATGATTTTTATGCGGGGCGGGTGTTGGGCACCCCTCGAAGGGATGACTCATGTTTGGGACAACAAACGTGCAACGAAACTTTTAGATATTTTTCAGTCAGGGAATATGAATTTTATACGGGTTTGGGGCCAAGGTGAGCTTCCAGATGATTGGTTTTACGATGAATGCGACCGCCGCGGAATATTGGTGTGGCAGGAATTTATGTCAGGCAATGGACTGAATTTCCCTCTTAATTATGAGGGATATGAAGAGAATATCAAAGCCGAAATAACTGACAATATTAAGCGGTTTCGAAATCATGCATCTATTATCAACTGGTGCGGCGGAAACGAACAATACTTAAACAAAAAAGTTGTTGCCGAAAATAGAAATGAACCCGTTGGTCGCGAATTATTTGAAGAAATTATGCCAAAATTGGTAAAAAAGTATGACCCGAACAGGTATTTTCATCCAAGTTCACCATGGGGTGGTAAGGACTGGATGAATGGCAATTATCCACTTGAAGGAGATTGGCACGATTATACAGCCATTCGCTTTATGCCATTAGCTACAGTGCCGCTATTTACTACCGAAGTTTGCATGGTAAGCCCATATTCAGTAAACAGCATGCGGAAATTTATGACAGAAGAAGAACTCTGGCCCAAAAATTTCAGTTTTAAAATTGATAAACCGGGAAAAATAGCTTGGCCTGAAGCTTGGGAATACCATTCTACTGCAAATGGGTGGCAAAAAATAGGTCCGATTCAGGATTATCTTGACATTCAAAATGCAGAAGATGCATGCCGGGTATTTGGCTCGGCTCACGGTGAGTATTTAAAGGAACGATATGAGCGTCAACGCCGCGGTGCTGTTGATGGGCATCCAGATGGCAATCGCCGCTCGTGGGGTGCTGCAATATGGCGCTTCAACGATACTTGGCCTATGATTTACATGAGTGTGGTTGACTATTATCTTGAACCAAAAATCCCCTATTATTTTCTAAAAAGAGCTTGTGAACCAGTTTTGATTACTTTTGAACAAACACCAGAGCGTATTACCGCATGGGTCGTAAATGATTCATCAGCAACGGTTAACGATTCGTTGATTGTAGAGTTGCGAAATTTTAGTGGCAAGTTGACAAAACGTGTAGCCCAAAAAGTAGAGTTAAAAGCAGGTGAGGCAAAAAGGGTTCTTGATCTAACACAATTTGGCGAAATACAAAAACGGAGTGAATACCTCACAGGCAGGTTTGCTAATCAAAGCGTGTCACAATTGTTATGGACAGAGAAGTTTTTAGTACTACCGGACGCTACAATTAAAATTGAAAAAACCGCAAACGGAATTGTGCTAAAATCCGATAAATTTGTGAAGGAAGTTGCCCTTACAATTCCAACTACTTCTGGAGCAGTTTTCGATGATAATTATTTTAACCTCTTACCTGGGGAAGCTAAAAAGGTAATAATTTTAGATGCTGCCAATGGAAAATCTATTAAAGCAAAGGGAGTTAATTCAAAAGAAGTAGAGATAAATTTATAACCAAGCATTAAAATCAAATACAATGAAATTAATTAAAACTTTAAATTTAGTACTGATTACTTGTATGCTTTTCTTAGTCGCACCAGCAGTATTAGCACAAAAAGACAATGCTCCTTGGAAAAGCCTTTTTAATGGTAAAAATTTGAATGGTTGGAAAATGGTGGGAGACAAAGGAGAGGCTTACGTTAAAAATGGTGAGATTATCTTTGGTAGAAAACCAAATACCACTGAACATACTTTTGTAACCACCAAAAAGAAATATTCCGATTTTATTCTTGAAATAGATTTTAAAATGGATGCGCCAGGATTCAGCACAGGGGTATTATTGCGTTGCGCAGATGCAAATTCTGACACAGCCAAAGTTCGACTTTACGGGTATCAGGTAAAAATTGACAATACAGCACGGAATTGGACTGGTGGAATTTTTGACGATTTTGGCCCAAACTGGAAATGGATGTATGATTTATCGAATAATGAACCAGCTCGTCAGGCATTCAAAAAAAATGACTGGAATACCTTCAGAATCGAAGCTTTAGGAAATAACATAAAAGTATGGCTTAATGGCGTAGCATCGACCAATCTGATAAATGATAAATATACAAATGGCTATATCGCTTTAAAAATACATGCGTTACCTAAAAGTGCTAAAGTCGAAGGGAGTTTGATGCATTTTAAGAATATTCGAATTATCACTAAAAATGTGACTTCTTACGTTCATTCATCAGATATAAAGCAAATTATAATAAAATAAAATCACAAATAAAATCAATATTATGAAATCGATAATGAATTCAATTAAGAATCAACTTTTTACACGCTGTAAAAAGTCTGGTAGAATAACAGGTATAAATTGGAGTCTTACTTCCAATAAAATTCTATTTCCAATAATCGGTATAATTGCAATTATATGGTTTATTATAAGGGTTGTACCCAAGCCAAGCAGAATTGAATACCCTTGTCAGCAGGCGGCTTCAGGAATTGGTTTAAGTTTTCTGCTTTATCTGGCAACTTTCTTCTCATCGTTACCTGCATTTGCGCTAATTCAAAAATACGTCAATAAAAATGTGGCTTACTTATTTATATTTTTGTTAGTTGGAGGTACAATTGTTACCGCAACTCTCGCCATTCAAAAAAGTGAGAATCTCGTTTTGACAAAATTTACTCCCTTCGAAGGTCCAAATGCAGCAATTGGTAAAGGTACGGGATTATACCCAGGAAGGGTAGTTTGGGTACGCGATACTACAGCAACAACTTGGGACGGAGAAACGGGGTTTTGGTGGGATGATTCCAATACCAAACAGCCAATTGTAAGCAATATGGTTTCTGAAATGATTCAAACCTACTCTGGAAAAACAAGTGATAAAGAGGCATGGAAAGCAATCTTCCGATATTTTAATCAATCACATAACAGAGGTAAAAATGATTATAAAAAAGGAGAAAAAATTGTTATAAAAATCAATGCTAATCACGACAAAAAATCATATTCTTGGGATAATGAAGCCCATCCAAGCCCTGCTGTAGTCTATGCTGTTGTTTCCCAGCTAATCGATGTTGTAGGTGTTTCAGGGGATGATATAATAATTGCAGAGCCATCGCAGTTGATAGGAGCCCCAATTTATGATAAAATAAGGAATAACAGCAATCCAGCATATAAAAAAGTGTGGTTTGCTGACAGGGTACTTGAAAAGGCACCTCAACGGTTTTTTCCTGAACCTGATACTACAAGCGGAGTTTATTTCACAATTCCTCCATCAAATAAAATTGTAAAGTTTTATGTTCCAAAATGCTATACGCAAGCTACCTATATCATAAATTTGGCAATTTTGAGAGGACACCGTGTTTTTGGTGTAACCATGGGAGCTAAAAATCATTTTGGCTCTGTTTATTATCCTGAACTTGAAAGATATGGCCCTGGAATACCAGGATCAAATGCTGCGAATCGACCTTCAAAAAATCCAATATTACATAATTTCTCGATGTGGGATTATGAGTTTAGTACTAAAAGAGGGTTGCAACATTGCAGTCCAACAATAATGGCGCACAAAGACCTTGGAGCTAAAGAATTAGTTCAAATCCTTGATGGTATTTACCCAACGAGGACAAACGAAATTAATGTTATTCGTTGGCAATCACTTGATAATCATTGGTGTTCAAGTTTGTTTATTTCTCAGGATCCGGTTGCTATTGAGTCGGTTGGACTGGACATTCTGTGCAATGAGCCAAATATTACTATAAACAATCCATCATTTACACCAGATCTTGACAATTATCTTCATGAATCAGCCTTGGCAAACAACCCACCATCGGGCTTTAAGTATGATCCCGAAAATAATAAAAAATATATTACTCGTAGTCTTGGAGTTCATGAGCATTGGAACAATCCAATTGAAAAAAAATACAGTGCTAACCTAAAGAAAGGTCAGGGAATTGAGTTACTCTATTTAAATAAAAACAAATAATATGAAAAACATATTAATGGTGTTCATTTGTACACTTACTTTCCTGTTTATTAACTTGCCAGCAACTGCTTATGCCGAAAAGGTTGGCGTGTTTTATGATTTTAAGGTGGAGCAGATAAAATTTGCGGCTGGCGATGTGAAGTCGGCATTAGAATCGAAAAATTTTACGGTAGAAATGCTGCCGCTCGCCTCGCTCAAAAAAGATTATGCCAATAAAAAGGTTGTAATAACATTGGCAACTGATAAAACCATTATTAAACATTTGCTGACTCAGGGTGTAAGTATTATAACCGGATTGGGCGAACAGGCTTATTGCTTGCGCACAACTTCAAAACCAGAGAAATCGTTTTGGATAATAGCTGGCGATGGAAATGGAGCTATGTACGGAGGATTGCAAATTGCCGAAAATATTAAGTTCAAAGGATTTTCCGAGACTTACAATAACGAAGAGGCTCCTGCCATTTTAAAACGAGGAATAAAGCTAAATTTCCCTTTCGATAAAGAGAATCCAACCTACGGAAAAACAAATAAAGGCGGATTTGAGGGAACATCCTATAAAACAGCTATTCCGAATGTTTGGGATATGACATTCTGGACCGAATGGTTCGACGAAATGGCTCGCAACAGGTACAATACTGTGTCGCTATGGAGTTGTCATCCATTTACATGCCTTGTTAAAATGGAAGATTATCCTGATGTGGCCATTCAGAACGTAAGTGGTTTTGATGGATTCTCAAAAAAGATGAGCATTGACGAAAAGATAGAATTTTGGCAAAAGGTGATGAAGTATGCTCATAATCGCGGGTTTGAATTTCTGCTTTTTAACTGGAATGTGTTTACCTATGGCGCAACAGGCAAGTATGGAATTACAGAAATGGCTGATAATCCTGCCACAAAATTGTATACGTACAAGAGCATGATAAAATTACTTGAAACATACCCTGACCTCGATGGTTTTGGCGTTACCAATGGCGAAAATAAAAGTACACAGGAGTTTTTGTGGGAAACTTATGGCAAAGGAATGTATGATTACGCCCTTGCACATCCAACCAGAAAACTTCGTTTTATTCATCGTTGGCACTGGGCAAAATTGGGAGAAATCAAAAAGGGATTTGATCCACTTATTTCACTGCCGAATGTAACGTTCGATATGTCATACAAATATTCGGTAGCACACATGTATTCGGCTCCTGCTCCCAGCTGGATGACGGACGATAAAGCCGACAAAGAACTGCGAGAGAATGATTTAAAAACTTGGCTTACCGTTAGAAACGATGAAATGTACTATCATAATTGGGGTGATCCCGACTTCGCACGCACTTATGTTAATGGTATGATAGGAGTAGGTAAGGATATTTTTAGAGGTTTTTATATGGGTTCCGATGGTTATTGCCCAACGCGTGACTATGTAAGTAAAAATGATATTGCGAAAGGGAAACTTGATGTACAACGACAATGGTATATGTATATGCTTTGGGGCAGATTATCGTACAATCCCAAAACATCCGACGAGGTTTTTTCCAATCAGCTGGCTTTTAGATATCCTACTGTTTCAACAGATAAATTATTTTCAGCATGGAAAATAGCATCAAGCACTATTCCGAAAATTACCGAGTTGGTTCAGGGTACATGGAAAATTGATTTGAATTGGTGGATAGAAGCGTGTACCAGTAAGGACGGTTTTAGAACAATTCAGGATTTTGCGAAATGTAAAGTTGCGAAGGGCTCTATCTTATGTTCAATCTCCAATAGTGCGGCTGATAGTTGTTTTGCGAAAAAAAGTTCCTATCAACTCGCCGACGAAATAGAAAAAGATGCATTGTCGGCCCTGGAATTGATTAAAAACATAGATGCAAATACAGAAGAATTGGGAGTTGCATTAAATAACATTAAAGCAATGTCGTATATGACTATTTACTACGCCTATAAAATTCGTGGAGCAACTTATTTAAAAGCCAATCAAAAGGAAAAAGCACAAATGGCGATGGGCAAAGCTTATTGCTGGTGGATGACTTATACCAATTTAATGGAAAAAACCTACAACGCTATGGATATGCAGAGGGTGAAAAATCTCATTAGCTGGCGTATGTACGACGATGCAGTTTTAAAAGAATATACCGATTTGGGTGGAGTAGGAGTGCCTCAATGTGCTAATTAGTAGCTTGAAAGTAAGGTGATTTTAAATAATCTTTAATGATTATCCGCAATTAACTTATTATTATATTTAAGAATATTATGTTGCATCTTTCCAAAAGAATGGAACGCTGATTTAACGGATTGAGCTGATAATTACGGATAATATAAACGATTTTATACGGATATTAGTCATGCAAGCATGACTGATAAGACTTTAAGGACACGAAATCATTTCGACTTGTCGAAATTCTTATCCGTTTTCAATCTGCTAAATCAGCGTTTATTCCGAAAAAACGGAACATCGAAATACTCTGTCAGCGTTCCATTCCATATTTAATTGTGAATAAACTGTATTGTTTTTTTTAAATAGTCATTATACAAGTTATATGTGTCTGATAAATTGAACTTTATATTTTAAGAAAAAAGAATAGCAACACGGATTAAGCGGATTGAGCGGATATTCGCTGATTTAAATTTCAAAAACGGATTCAAAACGGATTTATCCC
>JBBRHJ010000170.1:0-8053 GCA_038222885.1 Bacteroidales bacterium
AACTAAGACAAAGGTGCCATTGGTGTAAAGAGCGATGGTGCTGATACCTGACGAACCGCTGTATACGAGACCCGTACGTACAGTGGTGTGAGAGGCGCTCCCCGTCAGTTATCACTGGCGGGGCCGTCTACTCGATTGGCAACTGGTGTTCATTCATTTCTGTCTGTTTGTCAATTATTTAGCTTTTATTCTCTTGTTATTATCAAACTGCACCAACCTAACCACGAAGCACAAATTTATTTTGTTTTTTTGAGCGTGGGCAAACCTTAAACCGACCTGAAAGGCGGTTACTCGGGTTGGAGAGGCGGAAGCTCTTTTGCAAGCCTTTGGTTTGAGCGTTGGCTCGTGCGGGCTTGCAAATGTGCTTACGACTGTGGGTTGGCTATCCTGCATCGTTTATAGAAATAATAATGTCATTAAATATTTGATTGTATGTTTGTTGAAATTTAATTAATTGACTTCTTGAACTCTCAGAAAACTTAACCTTGTCTGAATTGTATTGAGCCATAAAATCGTGATTATTTGTAATAAGGTCGGGAAGCTCGATTTGATAAGGCTTCAATTTACTTTTATCAATTTTATATTTTGTGTAAGCAATTGACATAAGGTCATCAACCTTTATATTCATTAATTTAAACCAAGGAATTACACGATGCGGATGTGTACTATTTGAATAGAGATTATTTAAACAAGTTTTATATTCATTCCTTATGTCTTTGATTTCATTAATAAAATGGTCTTTTAAAACTCGTTTATTTGTCAGCTTATCTTGGATTGTTCTAACAATCCAAAAGGCTAACCCTGCATTAACAATTACACCAAATATAGCAATCCAGTCAGCAGCTTCTAACGAACAGATGAAATTTAAACAGCAGCAGGTTGTTCCCATATCTCTAGTTTTAATTCGTTATTAATTAGTCTAAACCATGCTTCATGATTAGCAGTAACAATAGGTTGTTGCTTACTTTTTCGTCTTGCTTCCCATTGGGGATAAGTTTGATTCAAAATCATTTCTTTCCAATGAGGCTCCTGCTCCGAAACAATTTCAATTTTCGACTTAACAACATCTAATGTGAAATCATACACCAAATTTCCAAATGCTTCATCTAAAAAAGAAGAAGCATAACCTGCCGTAGCATCGAGATTTACAGTTAGTTTCTCATTCCTGTCGTATGCTTCCTTGAATTCTTTATTAAGAACCTTATGGTAAAATTTTTCGCCCGATTCATCACTGATATTACAGTGTCTTAATGCTGGAAATTCCGAGAAATTGTCCAATATGCTTATTGTTTTCATTATGCTGATATTAATTTCGTTAAACAATCATTTGTCATTTCCCATTGATAAAAAGTTCCTCTAAACCTTGGTGTTCCTTTTTCAAACTCTTTAGAAAGAGAATCATTATCAAAATGTAAAATTACATTGTTTGTTAATACTTTCAAATTAGTAATTGTGCCTAGATTGAAGTTTGACTTAACAGCAGGCAAACCTTTATTTCTATTTGCTTCTTTTGTTGTGGAACCATATTTTTTATCAAATGCACCTTTAAGTATTTCATCATTTGATTTGAATGCTTCAAAAAATTTCCTTGTTAAACGTCTATATAATGATTCCAAAATACCTTTCCCTACATCAGTTACAGTAAATATTACTCGGTCGTCTCTATATTTCACTCCTAAAAGCCACTGCTTATTGTCTGTTCCACTCCATTCAATTGAATTACCGCATATTTCCAAAATAATTGTTCTTAATGGTTGGCAGTATTGTTCAACGCCTGTTAAGTGACCAACAATTTTCTTGATTAAAAGACTAATTTTTCGGCTTTCATCCTCAGATAATCTACCACAACCTTTTTCAAAAAACATTAATTCTGACTTTGGTGCTTTAGGAAAAGGCTTGCCGTTATCGTCATACAAGTTATTCAAATAGCCCGATTCAATCATATAATCTTTACATTGTTGATTGACTGGCAAGAAACTTTTTACAATTACTCCTTTGAACTTTAAGTCGTCACCAATAGCGGTTAAAATACTTATCGTACCATAATCAATTTGTGTAACTTCTTTTAAAGAAAGAATTACATACTGTATTTTGCCTCGTTTGCTTCTGAAATCTAAACTTCTCAAATCACGGAAAAATTCTAAACATTGATGTGTATTTTCAATAAGTCTTAAATCACTTGGAGCAATTACAGGTAATTTTATATCGTGTGCCTGATGCTTGTCTTTCTTTTTTGGCTTCGGTTTACCGTTTCTCTTTGCTCGTTCTATGGCAAGATTTTCCTTGCGGACTTTCTTTTCAATTTTTAGAAGTCTTCGCTTTTGATAGGCTTTATATTTGGCTGTAGTATAAAGTTTTTTCATACTAATGCCTCTTCCATTTCCTCCACCTCAAACGCCTGATGCAACAATGCAATTAGCAATTGCTCGGTGGCTTGTTGGTTAGCTATAATGTGTGTTTTTAATTGTTTGGTTTTGGCTAATTGCTTTTCAATTTCCGATACGATGCGTTTCTGTTCGGATAATGGGGGAAGAGGAATTAAGGCAAGTTGACCTTCCTTTGTGCCCAATCTTGGCATTTTCATTCCTTTAGTTACACTATTTACATATTTCAAAAAATCAACTCTTTTCAAAGAGTATTTGAAATAATAAGGATTCAAATCCGCATAACATTTTAAAGGTAAAATTTCTGTTGTGCAAACTCCATCTTCATCGGCTACAATTACTTTATCCAAATAAGGACGAAGTTTAGAATAAAGTACATCACCTGCTTTAAATCTACTTTTTGTACTTAATGAGTTTCGTTCGTTAAATCTAATTTTACAAAGTAGATAAGAACTTGTTTTTTCAATATCTTCTAAATCTAAAACCCAAGTATCATTTTTTAAATCTGATGGTTCTGCTTTCGGACTACTTCCATAATCTGTAATACCCCCCAACCTACACCACATCCAACTTTCAGGAATTTCAAACGGAATTTCTTCGGCTTTGATGGGTGGTAATGGTTTTTCTTTTTTGCCTGATTTTGCTTTCTCTGCTTTGATGCGTTTGAGTAGTTCGCTGGCGGGTTCGTCTTTTGTGTCTTGCTTAACCAATTTACCCTGCACCGCTTCTTGTAAAATGGCTTGGTTTAGGTTGGTGAGTTGGGTGAGTTGGTCGCCAAAAAGTTTGTCTGCTTCCAATTCTCTATCAATCAACGTCTTTTCTAATTCAATAATTTGCTTTTGCTTTTCGATGTTAGGAACAATAACGATTACATCTGCAATCCGATTCATTGGTAAGCTTACATTTGCCATTCCTTTCATTTGCGATACTAATAATTCCTCTCTGTTCCAATGCAAATATATGTGAAGGTATTTTGCTAAAACAAATTTTTCATCTTTTGGAATTACGGCACACAAAATATTACCTAATGCAAATTTGCCATCTTGATATTTAACTCGTTTCATACTGGCGTGTCCGTGACCAGTTGAAGAAACCAACGGTATGATTACTGCTTTTGTATCAAATTGAAATTCATTGTGTGTTTTATTGGCTTCACCTAATGCAACCATAGTATGAGGTCCGGGAATAGCTTTCATTATTCCAGTATCTCCTTTTGTAATGGTGCAAATATCTCCTAATCTATATTTCATTTAAGCCAACCCTTTTAGTTCCTCTAAAATTGCAGCAATCTTAGATTGATTTGTTTCAATTTTCTTTATGATAGCCTTTCTGTCGTAAACTACTTCTTCCACAACTTTATTTGGGTTCTTAATATCCAAATCGTAGTTCCGTTCAATGATAGTGTCTATTGAAACTTTCCAACTCACTTCGCTTTCTTCTCTTTTCTTCCACCAATTTTTTAAGGTGTCAAATTCTTCTATGCGTATTGGCTTGGTTTTGCTATATGACTTTGCTCCTTCGGGTAATTGGTGTTCATAATACCAAATGTCTTTGGTTTTTTTGCCTTTTTCAAAGAAAATTAAATTGGTGTTTACCGTGGCATACGGTGCAAAAACCGATTGTGGCAAGCGCACGATGGTATGCACATTGCAATCTTCGAGTAATTTTTGTCGAACCCTCTGTTTTACACCTTCGCCTGTTAAACTGCCATCGGGCAAAACAATTCCTGCACGTCCACCATCTTTAAGCAATTGAATAAACAAAATCAAAAATAGGTCGGCACTTTCTTTGGTGCGGTAATTTAACGGAAAATTAGTTTCCATTCCATCGCCAACCACTCCACCAAAGGGAGGATTAGCCACAATAATATCAACTTTATCGGCTTGTCGCAAAGAAGTAAGTTCGCGGCTTAGTGCATCGGTATTTAAAATTTGTGGTACTTCAATATCGTGTGTTATAAGGTTTACCACACTTAACATAAAAGGTAAAGGTTTTAACTCTGTACCAGTTATGGTTTCTTGTAATGTATTTCGGTCGTCAATGTTCTTTACTTGTTTACGCAAATGCTCAATGGCACATACCAAAAAACCTGCTGTACCACAAGCAGGGTCAATAATTTTTTCGCCCAATTTTGGGTTTACCATATCAATGATAAACTGCGTTACAGCTCTTGGGGTGTAATATTCGCCCGTGTCTTTTTTTGTGGCAAGTCCTTGTAAAATATCTTCGTAAATGGCATTAAAAACGTGATGTTCTTTACTGCTGTTAAAATCTATTTCGTTGAGTTTATTAATAGCTTGTCGGAAGGTAGTTCCGCTTTTCATGTAATTGTTTGTGCCGTCGAAAATATTACGGATAATAACGCCTAATCGATTATCAGCCGTTACTTTTAGTTCTTTTAACTGCGGAAATAATTTGTTGTTGATAAACTGAATAAGTTCATCGCCTGTAATGCCTTCGTCATTTTCTGCCCAATTTCGCCATTGTAATTCTGATGGAATGGGCGATTTGTATTTCGCATCCAGTATTTCTTTTTCCTTGTCTTTATCGTCAAAAAGTTTTAAAAAAATCATCCAGCCCAATTGCTCGATGCGTTGTGCATCGCCACTCAAACCAGGGTCTTTTCTGAAAATATCTCTAATGGATTTTATTACTCCGCCTATGTTGCTCATTTATTATGCTACTTTATAAAGTTCATTTTCTAATTCTTTTATGGCATTGTCGAATTTCTCACGACTGCCAAATACTTTTATTATTTCAGTCACCGAACCAAATTCGTTAATGGGTGGAACAGTCAATATTTGAATGTTCTCCATATTTTCAATTCCTTGGTCAGCATACTTGTCTAAAAGAGCTTCCAAAACATTTCTTGCCTGTTCTCCATATTTTGTAAAGTAGTTTCGTTTCTTCACATTGTTGGCTCTTTCCTTTCGAGTCATTGGCTGTTGGTCATAGGCAACGTGGCAAATCAAATCGAATAAGTCCACTTGTTTGTCAACGGCTTCATACAATGCTTCAACCATTACGCCCTGTTCAACCAATTCTGCAATGATTGCTTCTTTGCGGTCTGAATTTTTCCACTTGTTCAGAAAATCATCTAAGGATGCAAACTGTTCTTTTATAATTTCTTTTGTATGGTCTTTTAAACTGGTTGTAATGGGTCGTCCGTGTTGGTCAAAATGCAATTCACGACTTATCAATACTGAAACATCTACCCCATTAACATACACCTTTTCTCTTGGTCTTGGTGGTTCAGGTGGAAAAGGTGGCTCGGGTTGTGGTGGCATTGGTGGGTCAATAATTATTTCTTCTCCTGTTTCAATATCTATTATTGGCTCTTCCTGTGTTTCTTCTTCGTCAATAATTCCACCTAAATCGGTTTCTTCTGTTACTGGTTTTATTCTAATTGGGTCGCCATCAAATGCAGGGTCAGCAAATAAATCAGTTGCATTTCTAAAATCTAAAATGGTAAAATATAATTTTCCGTATTCTTCATTTATTCGTGTTCCTCGTCCAATAATTTGTTTGAATTTGGTCATTGAATTAATGTTTGAATCTAACACAATTACTTTGCAAGTCTGAGCATCAACGCCAGTTGTCATTAATTCGGAAGTGGTTGCAATTACAGGATATTTTTCTTCGGGATTTATAAAATTATCCAACTCTCGTTTGCCCTCGTCATTGTCGCCCGTTATTTGCATTATGTATTTGTAATTCTCGGCAACCAAGTCGGGGTTGTGTTTTGCTAAGGCGGTTCGCATACGTTCAGCATGGTCAATATCCACACAAAAAACAATAGTTTTTGCAAAACGGTCGTAACCCTTTAAAAACTCAGTGAGTTTTTTTGCAACTGTATCTGTTCTCTCTTCAATTACAAGTTTTTTGTCAAAATCTCTACGGTTATAAATGCGGTCTTCAACTTCGTTGCCGTCTTTGTCGGTTTTACCTTGTTCGGGTCGCCAACCTTCGGCATCTACATTCAAAGCAATCCGAAGCACTCGATAAGGTGCTAGGAAACCATCGTCAATTCCTTGGCGAAGCGAATAGGTGTAAACAGGGTCGCCAAAATATTCTGAATTACTTGCCGTATCTGTTTCCTTTGGAGTGGCTGTTAGACCAATATGCGTAGCATTTTGGAAATATGTTAAAATCTCTCTCCAACTGCTATCTTCTTTCGCACTTCCACGGTGGCACTCGTCAATAATAATTAAGTCAAAAAAATTTGGTGAAAAATCTTTGTACGCATCCTGCATTGCGGGGTCAGAATTGCTTAAGCCCTGATATAACCCAAGAAAAATTTCAAATGCCTTATCTGATGAATCAATACCTCGCTTTAAGTTAGCAATGAGTTCTTCTTTCCCGTCTTTTCTTACTACCACTTTCTTTCTTATCACTGTCATTGCACCTTTGAAATGCTTGAAATCGCCTCTTCGCGTTTGGTCAATCAAAGCCGTTCGATCAGCTAAAAACAAAATTCTTTTTTTAGCTCCTGATTTCCATAGCCTATAGGCAATTTGAAAAGCCGTATAGGTTTTCCCTGTTCCTGTTGCCATTACTAAAAGGATTCTGTTTTGTCCACCAGCAATGGCTTCAACAGTTCTGTTTACAGCAATTTGTTGGTAATATCTTGGTTTGCGGTTTGTACCATCAAAGTAATATTCTTGCGAAGCTATTTTTTCCGCTTCGGGTGTCACAATGTTTTTGTATTTTTTGTATTTCTCCCAAAGTTCTTCGGGTGTAGGAAAATCTTCTAATCCAATTTCTGCTTCAATGTTTCCATCAGTTGCGGTTCTGTCGTGAAACAAAAATCCGTCGCCGTTACTACTAAAAACGCAAGGAATATCTAATATTCGTGCATATTCTAGTCCTTGTTGAATTCCTGCTCTTACAGAATGATTGTTGTCTTTAGCTTCAATTATTGCAATTGGAATATTTGGCTTGTAATACAAAATGTAGTCAGCTCGTTTTCGTGTTCCTCTTGCAGTTATTTTTCCACGGACATAAATTTTACCATCAGTAAATGATACCTCTTCCAAAATTTGCAATTGCGTGTCCCAACCTGCCTTTTCTAAAGCAGGAGTAATAAATTTGGTGCATATATCACGTTCCGATAATTTCTTTTTATCCATTATTTAAATTCAATAATTACAAACCGCAAAATACAATATTTCTGCGGGTGTGTTTGCAAAAAAAACAGCTCTTTTGCAAATTTTGGTCGTGCGTTGGCTTGTGTGATTTGCAAATGTGCTGTTTTGTGGGTGGGGTTTCTTCTTCTTTTTTTGAGGGGGGAAGAAAAAAACAAAATAAATTTCCATCAAATTTGCACTGTCCTGTCAAAAAGCTAAATCCTTTCTTTCGTTATTATTTATCACTATCGTATCTGTATGGTCGTCTGTATTTTTACACTTGTTGCCAACGGTGGCGGTATGAAACGTTGGGGATTTCGGAGCTATTTCACTATCAGGATACAACAAACCTTGATACGAGAACCAAAGTTCCGATAACTATTTAACCCCCAATGTTTTATGACCGCGTGTGTGTGCCTTGAATGGTAAATATAGTAAAGTTCTTTGAATAAAAGAAAGTCCAGAGGGTGTAAGTCCCTCATGCACTGGGGTAACGCCTGGAAGCATTAGCAAGCCGCAAGGTGGTTTGGGGCGACCCATACA
>JBBRHJ010000171.1:0-8025 GCA_038222885.1 Bacteroidales bacterium
AATACCCAGCGCGGGGAAAGTTTGCCATTTTTCCAATCCCATGCGGCAAGTACCGAGCGGCCATAATAACCCCGGCACATGATAACACTTGGATGAACGCCATCGAGATAAGCCACACAAGCTAAAAAACGATCGACACGATTTCCGGTGCTATCACTTCCTCCATTGCCACCGTGACCGTTCCATCCATTTAAAGGATAGCGATTTGGAATGTAATCCGTAGTAGCCAGCGCTTCGCCGGTTTGCCCGCTGAAAATGGTAAAATATTCCGGTCCATCGAGAATTTTGCCATAGAATGTACCACCCGATTTATCGAGATAACGCCAGTCTTTTGTACCGTCGCCAATCACTTTCCCTTTGCCATCAACCGTTCCGTCAGCCGTTTTACAGGCAAATTCGGCGATCCCGTCTCCATCAAGGTCATAAACCATAAACTGGTTATAGTGAGCTCCTTCACGAATATTCTTTCCTAAATTGATTTCCCAGAGTAAGGTTCCATCCATTTTATAAGCCTGAAAAACAGGAATACCTGAAATGCCGGCTGAAGGCGTATCGATGCTCCTTCCTGTCTGGTGAAGGATAACTTCGTAGGCTCCGTCGCCATCCAAATCGCCTACAGAAATATCATTCGGTGTATATCCTTCCGGAGTCTTGAGTGGAATATTGATGTATTGCTGAACCGGCGAGTTGGCCTTCAAAATGAAAGACTTACCAGCATTCTGTTCTTTCCCGTTTACAACTGCTTTCACGTACCATGAATTATCGGTTTTGAAGTTTACATTTCCTTCAACCCAATTTGTACTTTCAATAATTGGTATTTTATTTAATTTGACAGGCTTTTCATTTCCTGACTGACGGTAAAGATTAAAAGTAATTGCCTCGGGTTCAGTCCCCAGTAAACGCCAACCAATATACGATGAATCATTCCCGGTGCGAACAGCAATTGTGCCACGATCGAGGTTTTCCATTTGACGTTGAGCAAATGTTTGTTGTTCTGAAATTACAAGAACAAATGCAGCAACAATAAGTAATCTGGTTTTTGATGAAATATTCATTAGACAATTGCTTTAATTAAAGACCTTTACTTGTTAACTCCACTGCATAGACATTAGATTCTCCTTCAAAATTTGCCCTGAAAATGATCCATTTATCGTCGGGACTAAAATGAACGTTTGGTTCCAATTTATATTGGTGGTGTTTCATATTGACCAATTTTTCTGTCTTAAACTTATCGCCATCTGTTGTGAATAAATTGATCCATTGACCATCCGGTGCTTTGGCAACAGAACCTGGATCGCCGCCGTCGCCGGCAAAAAGTGTTTCAGTTGAATTGGTATTGAAATGTACACTCCAGTCGTTTCGTGGCAGACTGTAGTTGATCTCGTTTCCTGTCGCGATATTGTAGCCACCTACAAAAAATGTTTCACCTCTGGGTTGTTGTAAGTCGAACCATATTGTTTTGCCGCTTTTGCCAAACCATTCATGTCCCCATATTTCCCGGTCAATGGTGCGGTGATGAATCTGAGTAATTTGTTTGGTATTCACATCGATCGTCCACACCCGGTCGACTTTGTGCCAGGGACCTTCGTGGCAAAACATTAATAAATCAGGATCAACAGATGAAAATTGCACATGATTGAGCCAGGCACTGTCGGTAAATAATTTATTGATCTCCGCAGTTTGAACATTGATTGTAAACAGGGTTTTTGGCAGCTTCGCTTCGTAAATCAAATTAAAGAAATCGCTTTTATTCGGATTATTTTTCAGAATTTCCTTCTCAGCTTCGGTGGCTCTTGATCCTGCAAGCAATGTTCCATCAGCATTTACAGTAGTTATTGACGCTTGAAAATCTTCAGGAAAAACATATACCAGCTTAACTTCTTTCGTAGGAAAATCAACCGAAAAAACACTGTCTTTTACCTGATAAAAAATGGTTTTTGTTGTTTCAGAAACAATTTCACCATTCATCGGGGAAGCGCTCTGTGTAAGCTGAGCGACTTTTTTTGTATCCAGATTAATACTGTAAAGTTGTTTATCTTTTATGTTTGTATTATAGGTTTCTTCCTTTTTCATGTCAGTAACTTCGTCAGGATTCTGTTTGCTATTGTTATAAAAAACCATCTCATTGCCTATAAACGGATTATTGTGAAAATAGAAACTGAGGCTGTTGCCCTCCATTTGGTCAGTCAAATTTACAATGCGGTGTCCGGTATCTTTATCAATCCATTCAACCGGCATTGGCGTAACTGATCCGGTTTCGAGGATTGGAAGTTTTTTTGTTTGACGGGAAACAATGAGGCTAAGTATAAAAAATGAATAAAAATAGGTTTTCATTGGTCGGTCAGCGGATGTTTTAAAAAGCATTTGTTTTAAAAAGCATTTTTGAGAGTTGGCAATTCAACATCGACATCGGTTGTTTCAAATATACTCAATGTATTTTTCGAAACGGTTAATTCAGATTGAGTAATTTTAAAAAATTACTTTTATGGAATTAATAACCTGGATTCTGATAGGCTGCTTTTGCCGAGCCATCCAAAGGATTTCCGCTTTCATCTGTCAGAAGTTCAAGTAGTGAAATTGGCTAGCATTTGAACATATTGAACTTCTGAAGATTTCCTTTACCAACACCTTTGGCTCCAATAGAACCTGAACCACCTAAATCGTAAGTCGGAAACGGAAAGTCAGCTGCTCCTTTATAAGATGATGGAGCTCCAGGCATATCACGGTAATAAGCGCTGTCATATAGTATATCTGCGTTGTGCAAATCTCCGGTATTGATTAATTCAAAAATAATTCCAGAAATAATTAGAAAATAATTTAAGATTAGAATTATTAATTCATTTCAACTTTCAAATCAAAAATATACTTAATTAACTATTATACAAAACCTTGACAAATATAGACCTTCATCTAAATTTATATTTATATAAATTTCTGAATTATTCCTGAAACTTTTTTGGTTTTTATTTGTATTAATTCTAATTTTGCATCAAGTTGTAAAGAATATTACTACACACTTTGAAATATTAAAAGTTGAAAGTAAAAATTGATTCTAAACTTCAAAACATACTGCCTTCAATAAATCAATGTTATCGCATAGGAACATGTGGATAACAGTAGGATTTCCTTTGTGAATTAATCAAGTTTTTATAGAATTTAGAGAATAATCTTTAGCTAAAATAAACATTTTGTGAGCTTATTTTAGCCGATATAAATCCCGCTTGCAAAACTCCTGACATTCAACTCTTTTCAAATGACACATACAAGAATATCAAACGCTTGTATACGTGTTCTATAATTATCTGAGCAACAAGTAATAACGCCATTTTTTAGGTCTTTTACTTTACTAACAATTTTAATTCTTAATTAAGTGATGACAAAGAAGAGATATACAGAATCACAGATTTATCGTATACTCCATGAAAATGAATCAGGAGTCTCAATTCAGGCACTTATAAAAAAATATGGTGTCAGCCAGGCTACAATATATAACTGGAGAACAAAATACGGTGGAATGAATATTTCCGAAATGCGAAGGATCAATGAGCTTGAAGAAGAAAATGACAGACTTAAACGAATGTTCGCTGACATAAGTCTTGAAAATCTTATTCTCAAAGGTAAATTGGAAAGATAGACAGCGCTTTTAGAACGGATTAAGAAATCGTTCTTAATCTTTTTAAGATATTTTAAAATTGAGATTTCATAATGAGGATGCTCATAAAAAACAATATTGGGCAGAGTTAAGAAATCATTGGTAGGATAATAAAACCAAATTAAATTGCATTTTTAATCATCAATTATTTTTTAACAAACAATTCAAATCACTCTAAATCAGAAACTAATAAATATTTTTTAATCCCGTAGTCTGCATTTCAATCAAACATACGAGAATTTAAGAATTGGGAAATGCAGTTAATTGGGGTCGGAAATTACCCATTGACTTAACTGTTTTTCTGTTGTAGTTTTACAATATCAAAATGTACTTTCTCTCAATTTGGGTTATATAAATTTTGATATTTTAGAAAATATTTTAGAAATTAGACTGATTGCTGAGAATTGGAAATAAATAAATAATTGATGTTATGACTTTAGAAAAACCAAATTATCAATGGTATGCTTTATATACCAGACCAAATGCTGAAAAGAAACTTTTCGATAATTTGCTTGAAAAAAAGATTGAATGTTACCTTCCGACTAGAAAAGTCCTTAAATTCTGGACCGATCGTAAAAAATGGGTAGAAGAACCCTTATTTAGAAGCTACATTTTTGTTAAGGTTAGCTACAAAGAATTCTTTAACGCTCTTAATACGCCTGGAGTTGTTTGTTATGTTTCTTTTGGCGGAAAAGCCCAATCAATTCCTGAATCCCAAATCAATGATATAAAAACGCTCCTGACTCCAAGCGAACATGAGATCACAGTTTCTTATGAACGCATACAAAAAGGAGTTAAAGTTGAAGTATTGTATGGTGCATTAAAAGGGATTAAAGGAGAAGTAATTAATATTAATGGACAATCCAGACTTGTAATTCGCATAGATTCTATGAATGTTAGTCTACATGCGAATATTTCGAGGGACGAAATCAGGATATTAGAAGACAAATCAGTTCAAAAGTCCTTTGCTTCTGCCTAAAATTATCAAACTTACATCAAACCTAAAAAATTAATATCATGCTTAAGGAAAGAGAACCAGTTTTAGAAAAATTAAGTATCGTATTTCAGGTTTTTTTAACTCTGATATGCTTTTTAGGTGCAATCAGAATTACTAATATTTTTTTCACGCCAATTAATCTGGATTCAATTCAATATAAAGTTTTGTCTTTCATTATAGTTTTGCTTTGGATTTTATTGCTTGATCAGGCAAATTTAGGACGAGTTGGAAGAATAAAAATGTATTCGATACTATTTGTTGAGTATTTTACTGCAATATTTATTGGGATTATACTGTTATTTGCTACTGTTGTTATTTTAGATCTTAATGCTATTTCCAGATTAGCCATAGGTGTATTTGCACTATTAGACCTTTTCGTCTTATTCTCTTTCAAGCTTGTTTTGTCTGCAACAATGAAGTTCGTTCGCAGAGAGGGTATGAACAGTAGATTAATTCTAATATTAGCTGATGAAGATTCGTGTTATTTTATTGACAGGTTAATTGAAACCAAGGACTGGGGTTACCGCATTTGGGCAATCATGTCAGACGATGCCGTAATTAAAGAAAAATATGGTAGTGAGTTTCACATAATACCCTATGAGCGAGATCTATCCGTTATTATTGATAAAAGAGCGATAGACGAAGTAATTTATTGCAAAAGTTCATTGGATCAAAATGAAATTCAAAGATTTATTTATTCCTGTGCAGAGGTGGGAGTCGTGTTTCGGATGCAATCATTGTTACTAAACTATGTGAAAATGCAATCGACTCTGTCCTTTTTAAATCAAATGCCATTTCTTACATTCAGAAACACTCCGGATAATTATCTTGCTTTGAAAGTAAAAGCAGCAATTGATTTTACTTTTTCTCTTCTGGCTTTAATTCTTTTGTCTCCACTCATGTTAGTTATAGCTATACTAATAAAACTAGATGGTGGACCAGTTTTCTTCCTTCAAAAAAGAACCGGATTAAATGGAAGGCATTTCTATTGTTACAAATTCAGGACGATGGTTATGAATGCTGAAAGTTTGCAAGCAGCATTGATAAGTCTAAATGAACAGGACGGACCAGTTTTCAAGATAAAAAATGACCCAAGAGTTACACCAATTGGTCGCTTTCTTCGGAAAACTTCGCTCGACGAATTGCCCCAATTTATTAATGTTTTAAAAGGAGATATGTCAATCGTGGGACCAAGACCTCCAATACCAGCGGAGGTAAAAAAATACCAACGCTGGCAAAATCGCAGGTTAAGCATGAAACCGGGAATTACATGCATTTGGCAAGTTTCAGGAAGAAATAATATTCCATTCGAACAGTGGATGAAAATGGATATGCAATACATTGATACCTGGTCGTTGAAGTTGGATTTTATTATTATATTGAAAACTTTCAGGGTTGTATTTGCTGGCAATGGCCAATAAAGTAGTACAAAACACTTTTCAATTATTTTATAATTCCCTGCAAAATCGTAAAAACTTGTATAAATCAATACCAAACAGAAAAGTTTGGAATTCACCAACGGTGAATTAATATTGATGCCCCCCAAAATGATTGGGGGTCAATAATATTTTGCACCTTCGGCGCAAACACCAACAGTCAACAGTTAAACTATCCATAGTAAGCATCATAGAACCAAATTTAATCTCTCAACCAATTTTATTATTTTATCGATTGGAACGTTTGAATATCTTCTCCTTTTTACCTTTCTTTATAAGATTAATATAATAAGGTTGGTTTTCCATTCCTGCTGAGGTTTCCCTGTGAAAAATAAGGTTTTAGAAATCAAAATTTCAGTTCGTGTTTATATCCTGACTCACCCCGCATATCTACGATGCTTTGCCCCTCTCTCGCGAGAGAGGTGCGGAACGTCCGCTTGCGGACGTCGGGGTGAGTACATATAAAATACGACAATAAATAGTTCCTTTTATTTATTTGTAAGCATTAATCAAATTAGAACCATAAAATTGCTCGAAACAACTATTTGCACTTTTAAATAAACCCAAAAACAACATAGATTAAGTATATGAAATACTCATTAATAGCCTTGTCAATTATTTCCCTTTCCGTTTTATTCTCTTGTCGCAGCAGCAAAGAATTAATTTATTTAAAGGACACGAAGAATAATGAAATCATTCATGGATTGCCAACTGAATACATTCTAAAAACCGGTGATATATTGTACATCAGCATAAAATCGATTAGCCCGGAAGTTAATGCACTATACAACCCCGAATCAAACATGGAGAATTCGTATGGACAAGGATATACGAAATATACGACTCCAAGTGGAGCCTATTTGTATGGATTTGAACTCGATATCGATGGAAATATTAATCTCCCGATGTTGGGAAAAGTGAATCTTTCAGGAGCAACGATTACAAAAGCTGAATCTATTGTTCAAAAGAAAGCCGATGTAGATCTTAAGGATGCCATCGTTAAAGTGAAATTGCTGAATTTTAAAGTCACAGTAGCAGGAGAAGTCAGAAATCCGGGAATTTATTATAATTACAACAATTCTATAACAGTTTTGGAAGCATTAGCTCTTGCAAACGGGAATACTGATTTTGCATCAATTAAAAACGTGATGGTTATCCGATCAGTACCCGAGGGTGAAAAAACCTATACGCTCGATTTGAGTTCAAAGAAAGCTTACTTTTCTGAAGGATTTAACCTCCAGCCAAATGATTATGTTTTTGTACAACCCGACAGATTCAAAAACTTTCAGCTTAACAGCCCGGCCTATTCACTGCTATTTTCTTCATTGTCAACACTTCTTGCTGTAATGATATTTGTCTTTAAATAGCAAACATTCGTTAAAACACCTATTTAATAAATACTTAATTAATAAGCACATATAATTGCCGCATTCAAAAGTTGACTCACCCCGCGCATCTACGATGCTTTGCCCCTCTCTCGCGAGAGCTACCGTGTGCACACATCTTTTTCGATCCTGTGACGATTGATAAAACCTTATTTTATTGGGAAACCTTAGTAGAAAACATGACATGACCAAACCTTAACCTTATTAATATTCGGTATTTTAACACAAAATAAGGTTAAACCCGGAGGGTGGTTGCCGTTCTTCTAAGGTTTTTATGGAAAGATAAGCTTAAAAAAAAGATTATTCCTATTCATATCAATGATGCCAAAAGTTATAGATTTGTGGGTACACGCTAGCAGCCGCAGGCAGGGAATTGATTTTATCATTTTCATAAGAATAATGCTCATCATTTTAGTCCGAAATAAGAATTGTCCTTTAATGGGTTACCACATTTTTCCTTTTTTGTACCCAAGCTTGACTTTTGATAAGGACAGTTTGTGTTTTATAATTTTTCCAACTCACCCCCAAGTCCCGCAGGCAGGGCTTTTCCCCTCT
>JBBRHJ010000172.1:0-8015 GCA_038222885.1 Bacteroidales bacterium
GAAAACTATAGTCGATCCATTCGAAAATGGGTATTACGATTATCGGAGAATGCCTTACAAGGGTGGATATGGCTCAGACAAGGACATAAAAGACAAAACTGTACTGCAGGAATACAATTTTGCAACCGATAAAACGCTTTATGTTCCTGGTGATTGGAACATACAACGTGCTGAACTTTATTACTATGAAGGTACAGTTTGGTACAGAAAACGTTTCAATTATGAAGTAAATACTGACAAACGTGTTTTCCTTCATTTTGGAGCCGTAAATTACGAAGCTATTGTATTTGTAAACGGATATGAAATCGGCAAACATGTAGGTGGTTTTACGGCTTTTAATTTTGAAGTCAGCAGTTTCCTGAAAACAGGCGAGAATTCAGTTGTAGTGAAGGTTGATAATAAACGTGCCATAGATGCAGTCCCAACTATAAATACCGATTGGTGGAACTATGGTGGTATTACCCGAGAAGTTAAGCTGATTGAGACTCCGAAAACTTTTGTACGTGATTATTATGTTCAACTTAAAAAGGGTGAAAAAAACATTCTCAATGGTTGGGTACAAATGGATGGCGCTCAGCTTAACAAAATTGTGAAAGTAGAAATCCCGGAACTTAAAATCTCTCAGCTCCTTACACCTGACAGTAAAGGTTTTGCATCCTTCGAATGTAAAATTAAACCCGTTTATTGGTCACCCGAAAACCCGAAACTGTACAAAGTAACAATTAGTACTTCCGATGAGAGTATTGCCGACGAAGTCGGATTCAGAACAATTGAAACAGATGGAACAAAAATTCTACTTAATGGCAAACAGATATTCTGTCGTGGCATATGTATTCATGAGGAAGCAGCATACAGCAACGGCAGGGCTTTTTCAAAAGAAGATGACATTGTATTGTTACAATGGGCTAAAGAGTTGGGATGTAATTTTGTGCGATTAGCACATTATCCACACAATGAACAAATGATTCGTCAGGCCGAAAGGCTGGGACTTATGGTTTGGTCAGAAATTCCTGTTTACTGGACGATTCAATGGTCGAACCCCGAAACATATAAAAATGCAGAAAATCAATTAACCGATATGATTACCCGTGATAAAAATAGGACAAATATCATTATATGGTCAATAGCCAATGAGACTCCTCAAAGTCAGGAAAGATTAAGTTTTTTAACACGATTAGTGTCTAAAACCCGAATGCTTGATCCGGTAAGATTAGTAGGAGCAGCCATGGAGAAAGAAGAGGAGAAACCCGGTTTAATGACAGTTGATGATAAACTGAGTGATATTATGGATGTGTTGAGTTTTAACCAGTACGTGGGTTGGTACGATGGACTACCCGAGAAATGTGATCGAGTGAACTGGACATTTCATGTTCAAAAACCGGTGATTGTTTCTGAATTTGGTGGAGGCGCTTTGTATGGTATGCATGGTGGACCAACCGATAGGTTTACCGAAGAATTTCAGGAAGATCTTTATATCCGAAGTGTGAATATGTTTAAACGCATTCCCGGATTGGCCGGAACTACAGCATGGATATTAAAAGATTTTCGCTCACCTCGTCGCCAATTACGTGATATTCAGGATGATTTCAACCGAAAAGGATTAATATCTGATCGAGGTGAAAAGAAAAAAGCATTTTTTGTATTACAAAAATGGTATGAAGAGTTAAAGGAACAATATAAATAATGCTTATAATGCCAATAAATTGGTTAAATATAAGACTGTCAATAAAAAAACTCATAGTATAAATTTCTTCAATGAGTTATAATGAAACACTTTAAATAATTAGTATAAAAACACAAATTTACAAGATCGATAATGTAAATTTACACCTTGAAAATTCATTATTGAGACAAAATAAAATCTATTAAGAAATAAAGTGTTAATTTTAATATCAGCAAGCTAACAAAATTTATTAAACAATCAAAGCTTATGGAAAACAATCCAAATGCTCATTTTTCCTGTTTCACGAATAAAGTCAGACTCCAATACAATAATGTAAGGCTGGTAACTGTATTTATTTTTATGGGATTTATGGCTTTAACTGCCACAGCTTCTGGGCAGAAGAATACAACAGATTCACGGAATTATTCTCAAAAATCAGAGACTTCAAAGACCGATGTGGTTAAAAAAAAGAGGGTTACAGGAAAAGTTGTTGATGAAAAAGGGGAAACTATTATCGGAGCCACCATCATAATTCCCGGATCAAATTTTGCAACAGTAACAAATATTAATGGTGAATTTTCATTAGAAGTACCAGAAAATGCAAAGTCAATTACTGTTTCTTATGTTGGTTACTACTCAAAAGATTTAGCACTTGGAAATCAAACATCATTTAAAGTGGTGTTGGAAGAAGCAAGTGAAGCTATATCTGAAGTTGTGGTAGTCGGCTATGGATTTCAAAAGAAAGAAAGTGTTCTAGGAGCTATATCCCAGGTTGGTACAGAAGCTCTTGTAAAATCAGGAAATAGTAATATTACAAATGCAATTGCCGGGAAACTTTCCGGTGTTTTGACAATTCAGCAAAGCGGACAACCCGGACAAAACAGTTCTGAAATTATTATTCGTGGACTATCGAGCTGGAATGGTTCACAACCACTTGTAATGGTAGATGGTGTAGAACGAGATTTTTCGAATCTTGATCCAAATGAAATAAATACGATTTCAGTTCTGAAAGATGCATCTGCTACTGCCGTTTTTGGTGCAAAAGGAGCTAACGGTGTTATTATTGTTACTACTAAACGAGGTTTTATAGGAAAACCGAAGTTAAACATTTCTGCATCTACAGGTATTGAGATACCTACAGATTTGCCGAGTCACATTAGTTCATATACTACTATGAACATGTTAAATGTAGGCTATAAAAACAAACAATTGTACACTAGTTTAATCCCCGAAGCTGCATTAAGTGAGTATCTTAATCCTTCTACACGCTTAAATTCTTTGCGATACCCCAATAATGATTGGATTAAATTACTCACCAATTCCTATGCTTCTAATCAGCAAGCAAATATTAATCTTAGTGGAGGCACTAAATTTGTAAAGTATTTTACATCCTTTGCCTATTTACACGAGGGCGATTTTTTCAAAGCCTATAATGAGGGCTTTGATGATACTCGTTATAAAAACGATCGTATCAATTACCGTTCGAATCTCGATTTTCAAATAACACCTTTAACCAGTATTTCGTTTAATTTAGGTGGCGACATCCAAATTACAAATTCTCATGCATCATCACCCTGGAAGTCATTGTACGGTGCTTCACCTGCTGCATATCCGGCTTATTTCCCAGCCTGGGTTTTAGAAGAAGTTCCTGATCCGGATTATCCAAATGCCTCGGGGATAAGATATGCCGACAGAATAGGTGAGTATTTTGACAATCCATACAGTATCTTTTATAGTGGTTCATTCAATAAAACGCTTACATCTAAGCTTTTTACCGACCTGATATTTAAACAAGACCTTGACTTCTTGACAGAAGGTCTTTCTATGAAAGCAAAAATGTCCTTAAGCACTAGTTTTACTAATACGGCATTAACAGCCAATTATAATTTTCCACAATATCGCTTGGATTATACGAAAATTGGGGTTTCTGGACAAAATCCATGGTTCCGGCTTGGAGAGGGAAATGAAGTTTATCAACAGGTACCCCTTAAAATCAATATTGGAGCTATGTCTGGAGATTACTATACAAATATTTATTCAGAATACGCCTTGCAATATAACCGTTCATTTGGGAAACACACTGTTTCAGGTTTAGCATTGGTGAATTTTCAACAAAAGAATTTGAATACAGAATTTGGTTATTATAATGCAGGTTTAGTAGGTAGAGCTACTTACGATTTTGCAAGAAAATATTTGGTAGAAGCTAACATTGGTTACACAGGGTCAGAACGATTCGCCTTAGGAAAAAGGTTCGGATTGTTTCCATCGATTGCAGTGGGTTGGGTGGCTTCGGAAGAACGTTTCTTTAAAGAAGCAATACCTTTCATCGATAAATTGAAAT
This sequence comes from Bacteroidales bacterium, assembly GCA_038222885.1. Classification (GTDB taxonomy): domain Bacteria; phylum Bacteroidota; class Bacteroidia; order Bacteroidales; family Paludibacteraceae; genus Paludibacter. The sequence continues at coordinate 4,005 of JBBRHJ010000172.1, forward strand.
TCAGATATTCCGATGGATTAGTGGGAAGCGATAATGCCGACAATCGTTGGTTATACATCAGCAATTATTCTGTAAGCGGAAATTACATAGTTGAAGATAGAGCAGCCAATTCAGTGGCTCAATGGGAGATGGCACACAAACGCGATTTAGGGATAGAGATGGGTTTTTTCAAAAATCAATTAAGGTTCAGTTTGGATTTGTATGACGAATTCCGAGACAGAATGCTATTAACTCCTAATGCAGTTACATTCTTTGTAGGTAATTCTTTCAAAGAATTAAATCTGGGTAGTATGAAAAAACATGGTTTAGAATTTGAAGCAGAATATAATCACACCATGGCCAATGGGTTCAATTATTTTATAAAAGGAAACTTCGGTTTTAACGAAAATAGAATTATATTTAAAGACGACTTACCTTATTCAGAGAATTACCAGAAGCAAGCTGGAACTTTGTATGGTGGACAAACAAGTGGGTTAGGATCGAATGGCAACCAATACTTTACAACGGTTAATGATTTACATTTAAATCCATCGCCAGTGGCAATTACAGCTTCAAATGTAGGTGATTATCAGTATGTTGATTTCAACTCCGATGGTATAATAAATACTGCCGATAGACATCCAATTAATGGATCATTATATCCACCGATAACCTATTCTTTTTCTAGCGGATTTTCGTTCAAAGGCTTTGATTTTAATTTCATGTTTCAGGGTAATTCCGGAAAATATGTAAACTTCAATGGCGCATTTGAATATGAATTCCTAAAAGGAAATCTTCGTGTACATGAAGCACAACACGATTATTGGACTCCAACCAATCCGAATGCTAATCATTCAACATTAAACTATGAATACAACAATGATCCAAAATTCCTTTGGGCAGGCGGGGCCGCTGATGCTCGCGATGGTTATAGTGGCATGCTCACTGGACGTACTTGGAGGAAAGCTGATTATCTGAGATTAAAAGAAGTATATGTAGGATATAATTTTAAATCGAAAGCTTTTCGTAAAGCATTTGGTGTAGATAATCTGAATTTATATGCTACTGGAAATAATCTTCTTACATTCACCCAACTTATCGAGGGTGACCCTGAAAGAAAAAATTATATGGATGGTTTTTATCCACAAATGATAAGTGCAAAAGTAGGTTTTAAGGTTTCTTTCTAAAAAAAAAAGAAAAATGAAAAAAATATTTATTTTTATAATAAGCTTAATTTTCAGCTCATTACTCCTAACTTCCTGTTTGGATGATTATCTGAATGTGTCACCAGAATCAGGTCTTACAGATGAGGAAGTATTTACTAAATTAGAGAATTTTAAGAAATTCTTTGATGTTGTCTATTCTGACTATGGAACTTATTCGATTGCCACTAGTTTTGGTTTGCACTGGGCATACAGTAGTCTAAAATTCTCCCTTGAGAGTTTAACAGATATGAGCGATGCTGGTAGATTACAGTTGAGTCAGCCTTTCAAAAGAGGCACAATGTATCCAACTACATTACTTTATAATTTTAGAGAACCAACATGGTCTTTACCTTTTGGTGAGCAGTTTGGCTGGTTTGAAGCAATGTGGAAAGCTACACGTGTAGCCAATATCGCTTTAAGAAAAGTTGATCTAATTAAAAATGCGACTTTGGAAGAAAAAGATGATTTAAGGGCACAAGCCTATTTTGTACGCGGATTCTGTCTTTTCCAATTATCCAGAGCTTGGGGACCCATGCCGCATGTTACTAAACCTCTTGGACCAGACGATCAGTGGGATATTCCACATTTGACCAAATATGAAACAAATATGGCTGTGGTTGCAGACATGGATTCAGCCATAACTTTTTACAAAAAAGCAAATGCTATGCGCCGTGATCCGGGTCCTGGTGGAGCATTACATCTTATTGATCCTAATATGTTCAGACCAAGCGGAATGGCTGCAACTGCAATTCGTGCACGTGCATTGCTTTATGCCGCCAGCCCCTTGAATAATGACAAAGGTAATCAGGCATGGGAAGCAGCTGCTGTTGCCAATTGGGAAGCAATTCAAACGGCTATTAGTTTGAATTATGAATTGCTGCCTTGGGCAAACTTCAAACAAAACTTTAATGGAAATAAATATTCCAATGAACAATTATACGGTTGGTATGCTGGTTCAAACAATGCAAACTCAGTTCATGTTCAATTTTTATTACCCGGTGTATTCAGTAATAGTCAATTTAATTCAGGAGAATGCCCGACTCAGAATACGGTAGATAAGTTCGAAACAAAATGGGGTGATCCATTGCGTACTCAGGCAGAAAGGGATGCTGCTACTTTACTTGGACACTATGATGAACAGGATCCCTATACAAACCGTGACCCGAGATTAGATTTTACAGTAATACGTAATCAAGGAACCCTTCCGGGTACATGGTCTAATGGAAAAGCTCAAATATGGATTCAGACTGTAGGTGGCACTACTAATTATGGCGAAATTATTAATCCCGGTTTTACGGGTGTTACTCAAACTGGTTATTTATCGCGGAAGCGATGGGGAGGCGAAAGCTCGAAAAATAATGTGTCTGTAATGTATACTGAGCCTGTGATTCGATTAGGAGAGTTATATTTGAACTATGCCGAAGCTGTAAATGAAGCCTATGGACCAAACGGTTCTGCTCCTGGTGGCATTAGTGCTGTGCAAGCATTGAATATAATACGAAATAGAGCTGGAATGCCGGATGTTTTAGCTCAATTTACTGCAGGTAAAGAAGTTTTCAGAGAGAGAATTAAAAACGAACGAACTATCGAATTGGCATTTGAAGGTCAATACTTCTATGATATACGTCGTTGGATGGATGCTCCTCAAGTTTATCAAAGTACATTGTATGGTGTTGTTGTTGAGAAAGTTACTGTTTCTGCTCAATTCCCAACTGGATTTAAATACACACGAGCTCCATTAATTGCAACCAGACAAGTTGGATGGCAGGAAGGTATGTATTACCTGCCATTTACTGATAGAGATTATAAGCTTATGAAGAATTATGTGTTCGCACCAAAATGGTAATAATAAAAATAAACACAATGAATAATAAAAACATATTCAATCAGATCAAGAGATTGGGATTTCTTTTGGTTTTAATAGTTTTATCTTTAGGATTGTTTGCCCAAAATAAGAAAGAAAAGAAGATAAAGCTAAACTTTCATATCGAGATCACTGATACGAACGGGAAGGTATTATCAAACACACAAGTTGTTGTTGGTGAAGGTGAAACTTATCTAAAAAGCGATAAAAATGGTACTGTAGTTTTCGATGCGAATGTAGCAGATTTCCTGAAATTTTCGTTGGAAGGTTATGAGGAACTTGTTATCCTGGCTGACAATATGAAAGGAATTAAGACAGTAAAATTAAAACTGGAAAAACCTTTTGCCAGTGATAAAGATATAATTCCCTTGCCTTTTGTTAATTTGCTGAAACGCAATATTACCGGAAGTACAATTGTAATTAATGGTTCTGAACTGGAAAAATATACTGGCACAGACATTAGAAATGCCTTTACAGGCCTGGCAGCTGGTATGGAAGTTATTGAAATGAATGGTTCACCTGGATTAAACGTAATAGAACGCTATAACGGAAATTCAGAAAAAGTAAATGTTCTTTTAAGAGGACGTTCGCCGATTTATTTAGTGGATGGAATACCTACCGACATGACCGAAATGCCTCTTGACCCAAGTGAAATTGAATCGGTATCTATTGTAAAAGATGTAGTGGCAAAAGCAATGTATGGTCCAGTAGGAGCTGATGGGATAATTTTAATAAAAACCTATCATGGAAAATTAAACGAACGTACAATTAAAGTAAATGTTGAAAAAGGAGTCAGTGTAGTGGATCGCATGCCATTGTGGGCTAATGGAGAAGAATATGCATTGTTAAACAACTTAGCTCGTGTTAACAGCAATCTCCGCGATGGAAATAACATACCCCTTTTATACACTCAATATGCTATTGGGAAATACAAAGTCAACGATGGATATAATATGTATTACC
>JBBRHJ010000173.1:0-7981 GCA_038222885.1 Bacteroidales bacterium
ATTGTTTCAGGACGAGTAGTTGCTACCACTGCAAAACCATCTTCGCCTTCTATTTTATATTTTAAATAAAATAACTTTCCTTGTTGTTCTTTGAAAATCACTTCTTCATCAGACAAAGCAGTCAAAGCCTTTGGATCCCAATTGACCATACGAACACCCCGATAAATCAGGCCTTTTTCGTATAAATCTGCAAAAACTTTCAACACACTTTCTGAACGTGGTTCGTCCATGGTGAAAGCAGTACGATCCCAATCGCACGAAGCACCCAATTTTTTCAATTGTTCGAGGATAATTCCGCCATGTTTATGCGTCCAATCCCAAGCATGACCCAAAAATTCGTCACGACTCAAATCCGTTTTTTTAATTCCTTCTGCTGCCAATTTTGCCACAACTTTAGCTTCGGTAGCTATAGAAGCATGATCGGTTCCAGGAACCCAACAAGCATTTTTGCCTTGCATGCGAGCACGACGAACCAAAACATCTTGAATAGTATTGTTCAGCATGTGCCCCATGTGAAGTACACCAGTAACATTTGGTGGAGGTATAACGATAGTATAAGGTTCGCGACCATCAGGTTTTGAACTAAAAAATCCTTTGTCTAACCAATATTGGTACCATTTCGATTCAATGTCGTTGGGGCTATATTTACTTGCGAGTTCCATCTATTTATTTACGATTTATATATTTAATATTTACGATTATATCGATACAATCATTTATTATTCATGATTATAGCATGTCTTTTATATAGAATTTTTAAGCTGCAAAGATAATGAAATTGCTTACATTTTATGACTAAAAAATCAATCAGGAAAGTAATTTTGAGTAAATAATTAACACAATCCTTATCTTGATTTTAAAATTATATCCGAACCTCTACTCCTGCTTCTTTTAAGAATGATTTTAGCTCAGGAATTCCAATTTCGTTGTAATGAAAAATACTTGCTGCCAAAGCGGCATCGGCTTTTCCTTCCTCAAAAACTGTAACAAAATGTTCCATATTCCCAGCACCACCACTGGCAATAACAGGCACATTAACAGCTTCGGAAACCGCCCGAGTTATATCTAACGCAAAACCATCTTTCGTTCCATCGTTATTCATGGAAGTTAAAAGTATTTCACCAGCGCCAAGTTCAACTGCTTTTTTGGCCCATTCCACAGTTTTCAATTCGGTAGCAACTCTACCTCCATTCAAATATACAAACCATTCACCATCCACACATTTTGTATCAATAGCCAACACGACACATTGACTTCCAAACTGCTGAGCCAAATCACTTATCAACTGCGGATTACGAACTGCTGAAGTATTCACAGAAATTTTATCGGCACCACAAGCCAGTAAAACTGAAACATCTTCGACAGTGGAAATACCGCCGCCTACAGTAAATGGGATATTAATATGTTGGGCGATGCGAGTTACCAATTCCGACAAGGTTTTCCGCTTCTCATTGGTAGCCGTTATGTCCAAAAAAACCAATTCATCAGCACCCATTTGTGCATAGCGAGTACCCAATTCTACAGGATCACCCACATCGGTTATATTCAGGAAATTAATTCCTTTTACGGTCTTGCCATCTTTTATATCTAAGCAAGGTATGATTCTTTTTGCTAACATTCTTTAAAATATGTTGCCCCCTAACCCCCTAAAGGGGGAATAAGACGTAGTTTGTATTTTTAAGGAATTTGAAATTTGATCCCGATAGCTATCTTGGATTGCAAACTTCATCTAACTACTGTTTACTCGTTTTCTCGTTTCCTTGTTTCCTGTCTTCGCCTTTGCCTTTGCCTTAGCTTGTCGTTTCCTGTCTTCGCCTTTGCCTTAGCCTCCGCCTATTCTCTCTCACTTTCAACTCTCACCAGCGCCGACTGATCTTCATTCCATCCACCCAAAGTAATTTGTTCAACAGAATTTACGAGGTTTTTATCATAAGGTCGCTCCACTTTCACATAATTATTGGTGAAGCCAACCATACTATCCCCATTGTGACGACTCTCCCATAAAACAGGACAAGTTTTAGCAATTTGACTTTCATAAAAGGCTTTTGTTTTTTTATCGGACAATAAATGAAGAATATCGCTGCGTTTTTTCCTTTCAGCAATTGGTGTATTGTCTTGAATATCCAACATTTTTGTTCCTGCTCTTTCTGAGTAAGTAAAAACATGCAATTGTGAAATATCCAAGGAATCGATAAAACGACAAGATTCTTCGAACAATTCTGCCGTTTCGCCCCTCACACCCACTATCACATCCACACCAATAAACGCATCGGGCATAAGCGATTTAATTTTCTCAACTTTATGCGCAAAAAGCTCCCGATTATATTTACGTTTCATCAATTGCAACACCTCGTTGGTTCCTGATTGCAATGGGATATGAAAATGTGGCATAATATGTTTACTATTCACCACAAAATCAATAATTTCGTCGGTCAATAAATTAGGTTCTATAGAGGAGATTCTGAAACGAACATCGGCTTCTAGAGCATCAAAAGCTTTAATCAATTGGAAAAAGTTCTCATCCGTTCCCTTGCCAAAATCACCAATATTCACACCTGTCAACACTATTTCTTTGGCACCACTTTCGATAGCTTCCAAGGCTTTTTTTACAGTCTCGTCGATATTGGCACTTCTGCTGCGTCCACGTGCCAACGGAATAGTACAATAAGTACAATAATAATCGCAACCATCCTGCACTTTAAGGAAATAACGCGTACGATCGTCGCTCGAACAAGAAGGTTTAAATTCCTTAATTTGATTGATTTTAGTAGTATGAACCTCAGCACCAGCATTATCTTGGTCGATATTGCGAATATAATCCAGCACGCTAAATTTCTCCTGTGCTCCCAACACCAAATCAACCCCTTCAATTTTAGCAATTTCTTCGGGTTTCAATTGAGCATAGCAGCCCGTAACTATCATTATGGCGTTGGGATGCAAGCGATTAAGTTTACTGATGGCTTGTCTACATTTCCGGTCGGCAGTATCGGTTACCGAACAAGTATTGATGATACAAACATCGGCTTGCTCGCCAGATTTTGCTTTTACAAATCCTTCATCGGACATTTTTTTGCCAATGGCAGAGGTTTCTGCAAAATTCAACTTACAACCTAAGGTATGAAAAGCAACTTTTTTATTGTGAAATATATTATTATCAATCATTATAATCTAAGAAAAAAACGAATGCAAAGGTAATAAAATAATAGGTGGTATTAAAACATTGGAAAAGCATCGTTTTTAAAACAATTCATATTTTTTGCTACCTTTGCTCTCCTTTTACGAACTCTATTATGAATAAAATACTTTCTTCGTTGTTTTTCACTATATTACCAATTTGTATAAGTGCTCAAATCTCACTAAGCATACCCCAGATTCAAGGTACTGGCAGTAGTAGCAATTATACCACACAACAAGTTAAAACTTCGGGAATAGTTACTGCTAAATATATAGGTACAGGCAAAATCGGTGGATTTTTTATGCAAGATCCTGTCGGCGACAATAATCTTTCTACTTCGGATGGAATTTTTGTGTACTCAAGTACCTACAATGTGAATATTGGTGACAAAATAGAAATAACTGCCACAGTTGTCGAGTTTTCCAACAAAACAGAACTTACTAATATTACAAATCTGACTACTTATTCATCTAATAATACTATAAATCCAACCAAAATCTTTTACAATTCTGATACATTTAATTGGGAACAATACGAAGGAATGTTGTTGGAATTCGACCAGACACTTTATGTTACCAGCAACTACAATTTACAACAGTATGGTCAACTCACGCTAAGTCCATTCATCAGATATATACCCACCAACAAAGGAGTTCCATCTTCTACCGAGTACAACAAAAACGTCAACTTAAACTCAAAAGCACAAATTTTACTCGACGATGGCATTGTTTCAAGCAATTATAGTCCTATATTTTTTGCCGATGAAAATGGTACTCGACGCACTGGCGAAACTCTAAAAAACCTGATTGCGGTAGTTGACCAAAATTTATCCGCTTATAGTCTTTATCCTGTTTCAAAACCAACTTTTACGGGTAATCCTCGTCCCACTAAGCCAACAAATCTAGGCGATTACAACCTAAAAGTTTGCGGTTTTAACCTGGAATACTATCTAACTACCAACTACGGTCAAGGTTATGGCGCAAACAATACAACTGAAGCAGCGAAACAGCATTTGAAAATAATGGAAGCTTTATTGGCGATTGATGCCGACATTTATGGCTTAATTGAAATAGAACAAGGTCAAGATGCTTTGATTAAATTAACTAATGCACTTAATGTGGCTACAAAATCAAATCGTTACGCACATATCGATGATGGAGGAACAATTTACGGAACCTATACCAAAGTAGGATATATTTACCGAAATGATAAAATAGCACCCTATTTGAGTTTAAAAAACAACAACAATACAGGTCCAATAAATCGCAAAAAAGTTCAAGCCTTTACGTTGAAAAGTAATAATGAGCGATTTATTTATAGCTTAAATCATCTCAAAGCCAAAAGCGGTTGCAGTAATGCCACCGGAGCAGATGCAGATAAAGGCGATGGACAAAGTTGTTACAATGCCACCCGAGTTGCCGAAGCCAATTCTACGCTGAGCTTTCTGAACACTTGCAAAACTTATTATGACGATGAAGATGTTCTGATTATGGGCGATTTGAATGCCTATGCCAAGGAAGACCCAATCACTGCACTTATCAATGGCGGATATACCGATATGCACCAAGTTTTCGGTGGCGATTCGGCGTATAGCTATCTTTATCAAGGACAAGCAGGCTATCTCGATCATGCCTTAGCTTCCTCTTCCCTCAAAAATCAAATTACAGGAACGCAAGTTTTCCACATCAATTCCGACGAACCCGCCATGTTCGAGTACGGAGGCTCCAACTATCAACCCAATATGTATCGCTGTTCCGATCACGACCCTGTAGTGGTAGGAATCCATTTAGGTGATACAAATGGCTTTGAAAATCCCACAGAATCGGCTATTTTGATTCAACCTACCCTCGTAGAAAATTCATTCAACGTACTAAATGCCATGAATGGGTTTATGGAAATATACGATATACAAGGGAATAAATTGCTTAGCAAAACCATCGATTCCAATTCATTTGAAACTAATATTCAGTCATTGACTTCTGGAGTATATATCGTAAAAGTTTATGCGAATAATAGAATTGAAAGGAGTAGGATAATAAAGAAGTAGGGGTTTGTATTTAAGGTGAAAATACTTTTTTTCTGGGTAAAATAACAAACTTAAAAGCTTGTAAGTTAATTTATTTTCATTAATTTTGGTGTGCGAAAATAAACCTTAAAAAGCGAAGATGGTTGAATAAAGACTTAGTAAATTATGAAAACAACTAAAAAATAAAAACAGTTTGATGCTGTAAAAATGATGAGAGACATCAGAGATAGAATTAGCTCTGAAACTCAAAATATGACTTTTGATGAGTTGAAAGCATACATCAAGCAAAAACTTGTGGACAACAAAACGAAACTTGTTGGACAGTAAATCCACCGATTTGCACCAAGTTTTCGGTGGCGATTCGGCTTATAGCTATCATTCAGTCATTGACTTCTGGAATATATATCGTAAAAGTTTATGCGAACAATAAAATTGAACGGATTAGGATTATAAAAAATTGGGCTTGCGTCAAAGAAAGAACTCCACAATCACAAGATAGGCGACATTTCTTTCGCTTAAAGCACACAAGGGAGAAGTGTTTTTCCAATCGCTTGAAACATTTAATCAATCAAGCGGTTGGAAAACTGATATCATCTTGTTTGTCACACTCTTATTAAACGATTTTCTTAGTATTTCTCATCCTTGCACGAATAAATATCTTGACTATCTCATTCACCAACAACGGAACCAAGCCTAAGCCAATGGCAATTATCCAACCTTCCAAATCAAGCATTTGCAAATGAAATGCTGCTCTCATAAACGGAACTGTGATAACGAATAATTGTAACAGTACTCCTATCCCTATGGCTCCCACCAAGTATTTATTGGAGAAAACACCAATCTGGAAAATTGATTTTGAATGGTCCCTAACCGCAAGAGAGAAGAACAATTGACACATTACCAATACCATAAAAGCCATCGTACGGGCATATTCAACTGTTTCTAAAGGAACTAATTTGTCAAATGGACTGTATCCATGTTCGTAATAGCCGAACCAGAAAGCCAGCATGGTAAGCCCACCAATCAATATTCCGCCAAGTACAAGATGAAATCCTGCGCCCTCAGCAAAGAAACTCTCTTTTGCATTACGCGGTTTTTCTTTCATCACATCAGGATTTCCAGGATCCATGCCCAACGCAATAGCAGGAAAAGAATCGGTAATAAGGTTAATCCACAACAACTGAGTAGCAATTAACGGAGCTGCCAAACCCATCATCAACGTAACAAACATGGCAATCACTTCACCCAAATTACAAGTAAGCAAGAAGATAACAGATTTTTTTATGTTACTGTAAATGTTCCTGCCTTGTTCGATAGCTGATACTATGGTGGCGAAATTATCGTCCATCAAAATCATGTCTGAAGCACCTTTGGCAACATCGGTTCCAGTTATTCCCATGGCCACACCAATATCGGCAGCATTGAGCGAAGGAGCATCGTTTACCCCATCGCCTGTCATCGAAACTATATTATCGTGTGACTTAAGTGCACGAACAATTTTCACTTTGTGCTCGGGTGAAACTCTAGCAAATACACGATAATTCACAATCTTTTCGGTAAGTTCTTCTTCCGAAAAGTCATCTAATTCCCCGCCCGTGATAGCCTGATCAATAGATTCAGCCATACCTAATTCGCGGGCAATAGCAAATGCAGTATTTTTATGGTCGCCTGTAATCATGATAGTTGTAATACCAGCAAGTTTTGCTTTCTGAATGGATTCCTTTACTTCGGGCCGAGGTGGGTCAATCATCCCAACAAGTCCTATCAGTATAAGATCCTTCTCCATTTCTGGGCCTTCAATAATAGAATCAACTGGCTTGTATGCCACGCCAAGCGTACGAAGTGCCTTGTCCGACATTATTCCAGTTGCATCAAGGTATCTTTTTCTGTGCTCATCCGTAATAGGAATTACCTTGCCATTTTCCAACACTTGTGTTGAAATTTTGATAAGATTATCAATTGCTCCTTTGGTATAAACCGTATATTTTCCGTTTTCTTTGTTAAGTGTCGACATTAATTTTCGGTCGGAATCGAAAGATAATTCACTCTCACGACTGGCTTGAGTGGTTAGTTCCTTCCTGTCGATACCCAAATCATCTCCCAACAACAACAAAGAAATTTCTGTTGGGTCGCCCGTTCCTTGTCCGTTTTCGTAAGTGGCATCGGAACTAAGTACCATGGCTTTGGCTAGTAATTTTGCATCTTCAGTTGCTTGGTTTTCTGCTTCTCGTTCAACCTCTATTTCACCCTCAAGGTTGAAATAAGTTTTTACTGTCATTTTGTTTTGAGTAAGTGTTCCAGTTTTGTCAGAACAAATAATATTGACAGAACCAAGTGTTTCTACTGCAGGTAATTTCTTGATCACTGCTTTTTTCTTCGACATACTCGTAACGCCAATGGAAAGAACAACTGCAACGATGGCTGCAAGGCCTTCGGGAATAGCTGCCACAGCAAGCGAAACAGACAAAATAAACATTTCAGCTAAATCACGACCTTGAAATAATGAGATCACAAAAATGAACACACAAATGCCAATGGCAAACATGCCCAGCGTTTTGCCCAATTTATCGAGTCTGATTTCCAAAGGAGTTTTCTCCTTCTTTTCGGTATTAATAAGGTCAGCAATTTTACCAACTTCGGTATTCATACCAGTTTCAACCACCACACCAATTCCTCTCCCACTGGTTACAAGTGTGGACATATACGCCATATTCATCCGGTCGCCCAAGGAAGTTTTAAGTTCGTTGTGGATTTGAGTTGCATCTTTATCAGCAGGAACA
>JBBRHJ010000174.1:0-7957 GCA_038222885.1 Bacteroidales bacterium
TTTCAATCAGAATAGAGGTAGACCAATGCTTATAAATCGACATGCTCCTTTCGAAATCGATGAGAAAGGGAGGAAAGTATGGTTGGAATGTTATAAAGTGGCTTTGCTAGAAACACAGCTACCCGACAATCTTATACAATCGTTCTGGAATTACATCAATGTATTTTCGGCTTGGATGATAAATAAGAAGCAAGATTGAGTATATTATTTATAGTAAACAAGGAAGAAAATTCATTATAAATACTGAAAACTTCAGTTTGAGAATATCTACTACAAAAAAGGCGGTACATAGGTTTTACCCTCTATGTTCCGCCTATTTTTTTTAAGTCGTTTTTTATTTTCTCAATAAGAATTGAAAATATCTACAATAAAGCTTGAATTTTCGCTGCTAATACTGCTTTTTGAGTTGCACCAATTTGCTTGTCAACTACCTGACCATCTTTGAAAAACAATATGGTTGGAATGTTTCTAATACCATATTCGTTAGGAGTTTCAGTGTTTTCGTCAACGTCCATTTTTCCGATGATTACTTGACCTTCGTATTCTTTTGCAAGCTCTTCAACAATTGGACCTACCATGCGACATGGACCACACCATTCTGCCCAAAAATCTATTACTACTGGTTTTCCGCTGTTGATAAATTCTTTGATGTTTCCATCGGTTAATTCTAATGCCATAACTTATTTGTATTTTTAAATTAATATTTCATTTTCAGTAAGCACTGATTGGTTTATTGTTAAGAAAACGTATCCAATAATTAGTTTTATAAGCTATTGAACACACTCTATAAAAACATCGGATATCGTAAATTGTTTTGGATAAAAAAAAATATAGTTATTGATAAAAACTATCAAAATTAATTCACTTGAAAAACTATTTTACCTTCTTCTTTTGCTTTTTTCAGTTTATGATAGACATCTGTATTGATTCTCAGTCTATTTTGACGTGAGAATAGTTTTACTTTATTTGGAGAATCTTCGTCTACAATATTGACATACAAATTTACATTTCCTTTGTTTTTTAGCACCATTTCTGAAAACTCTATTACAAAATCGGCATCTATTTGTTGCAGTGGAATTGTTACCGTAAGGGTTTCAACTAATTTGTCCTTTATTTCTCTAAATATCTCAATTTTCTGTATTTTCAATTCTATCTCCCTTGGTTTATCGGGATCAGAAGCTTTTTTATATTTATAATCACTGCCTCTTTCCTGAACTATGGCCGTGATATATAAATACATATCTTTAATCATGTATTTTTGTAACTCCACATAATTGTTTCCAAAAAGTGCAAATTCAAAAGCTCCAACATAATCTTCGAGCATAAACACTCCATACGCATTGCCAGCCTTAGACGTTGCATGGCGGAAATTTGTTACCATGCCCCCGATACGAAGTGGTTTGCCTTCCAAAGCAGCTAAATCCTTTAAATCGGAAGTTGTGGTGTTGCAAACATGATTTATTTCGAGTTCAAACTCGTCCAGCGGATGAGCCGACAAGTACATTCCGATTAATTCACGTTCCTTATTGAGTTTTTCCAAGGGCGACCATTCAGGTGCATAAGGAATTTCAGGTTTGGTTATCTCAATGGCATTTGAATCTCCAAAAAGCGAATTTTGATTCATCGCCTGATCGTTTTGGAACTTATTTCCATACCGAATGATGGTATCGAGTACCACTTCGGATTTACTATTTTCAATGAAAAATTGCTCCCGACGAATATCAGAAAAACTATCGAACGCACCGCATAGGGCCAAACTTTCAATGGTTCGCTTGTTGCAAGTGGTCAGATTTACCCGTTCAATAAAGTCGAAAACACTTTGGAATCGTCCATTCTTGTTCCGCTCATCAATAATTGCCAACACAGCACCTTCGCCAACGCCTTTAACTCCGCCCAATCCGAATCGTATATTACCGTCTTTATTTACAGTAAAATTCAAATCGCTCTCGTTCACATCGGGACCCATCACACTCATGCCTAAATTTTTACATTCATCCATGAACTTGCCAACCTCAGTTATATCATCTTTGTTGCGGGTTAAGTTGGCAGCCATAAATTCGGCTGGGAAATGAGCTTTTAGGTAAGCCGTTTGATAGGCAATCCACGAATAGCAAGTAGCGTGCGATTTATTGAAAGCATATTTCGCAAATTCAGCCCAGTCAGCCCATATTTGCTCAATAACTGGTAAGGGACCGTAACCATTTTTCTGACAGCCGTCAATGAATTTCACTTTCAAATCAGCCATTTTATCTACCAGCTTTTTACCCATTGCTTTACGCAACTCATCCGACTGACCACGTGTAAAACCTGCCAAATCACGGCTCAGAAGCATGACCTGTTCCTGATAGACTGTAATTCCGTAGGTTTCACTCAGGCGTTTCTCCATGACAGGGAATGGATACTCGATGGATTCTCTGCCGTGCTTCCTATTCACAAATTGAGGAATATATTGCATTGGCCCCGGACGATACAAGGCATTCATGGCAATCAAATCCTCAAACTGTGTGGGTTGAAGTGCCTGTAAATGCTTTTGCATTCCGGCAGATTCGAACTGGAATGTACCTACTGTTAAACCATTGCTGAATAATTCGTAAGTAATTTTATCATCAATTGGAATATTATCAATATCCAATTCAATTTTCTTCGATTTTTTAATATTCGAAATTGACTCCTTGATAATGGAAAGCGTTTTCAGACCTAGAAAGTCCATTTTTATCAATCCAATCTCTTCAATTATCGAACCCTCGTATTGCGTCACGAGCATTTCACCATTGGTCTCTTTGTCAGTAGCAACACTAAGCGGTACTAAATTCATCAAATCGTCAGCACCAATGATAATACCACAGGCATGAACACCAGTCTGTCGAACAGTGCCTTCAAGCATTTCAGCATATTTCAGCGTGTTCGATAAATTCAAATCTGACGAGTTTCGTGCTTTTTGTAATTCTGGAACGTATTTTAAGCAGTTAGCAATACTTACTTTGGGAGCTTTTCCATCTGGACCTTCGGGGAACTTGTCAGGTATAAGTTTGGTTAATCTGTCGGCTTCGGCAAGCGGCAATCTTTGAACACGAGCCACATCTTTAATGGACGATTTGGTAGCCATTGTACCATAAGTAATGATATGAGCCACCCTTTCTTTCCCGTATTTCTCTGTTACCCAACGCAAAACTTGACCCCGACCATCATCATCGAAATCAATATCAATATCGGGCATCGAGATTCTGTCAGGGTTCAGGAAACGTTCGAAAAGCAAGTCGTATTTCAGTGGATCAATGTCGGTAATTCGCAAACAATAGGCTACAACTGAACCAGCAGCGGAGCCACGACCAGGGCCCACAGCAACGCCCATACCACGAGCGGCACTGATGAAGTCTTGCACAATAAGGAAATAACCTGGGAAACCCATGGTCTTCATTACATTTAGCTCAAAATCAATTCGTTCCATTTTCTCACTATCCAAGTCTTCGCCATATCTCATTTTGGCACCTTCGTAGGATAATTTAGTAAGATAATCCGCCTCGAGTTTTACACGTACCACTTTTTCGTAACCACCTAAGGTTTCGTAGCCAGTTCCAAATTCCTCTTGAAGCATTTCTTCTGTAAATCGGGTTTTATATTCCTCCTCAGTTCCAAATTCTTCAGGAATCGGAAAAACAGGCATCATGGGCGAAGAGTCAATATCGTAAAACTCAACTTTATTGGTAATTTCCAAGGTATTTTCAAGTGCTTCTGGTATATCGGCGAAAATTTGCAACATCTGTTCGGGAGATTTTAAATACTCCTGTTTCGTGTAGCGCATACGCGATGGATCGTCCAAATCCTTGCCTGTGCTAAGACAAATCAAGCGTTCGTGTGCATCGCCGTGTTCTTCTTCTACAAAATGTACATCGTTAGTAGCGACTAATTTAATACCTGTTTTGCGTGCAATTTTTATTAACTCAATATTTTGAAGTTGTTGCTTATCAAAGCATTCGTAATTTGCATTTGGTTTGTCCGTTTTATGGCGTTGAAGTTCAATATAATAATCGTCGCCAAAAACTTTTTTATACCAAAGAGCCGCCTCTTCTGCTCCTTGTAGGTTTCCAGACTCAACGTATTTATGTATTTCACCACCCAAACATGCCGAAGAAGCAATGAGGCCTTCGCTGTATTTTTCCAATATTTCATGGTCAATTCGAGGACGATAATAAAAACCTTCCATCCAGCCCAAAGAAACTAACTTCATCAGGTTGCGATAGCCGATTTTGTTCTTTGCTAATAATACTAAATGATAACCACTACGATCTACTGGCAAACTTTTGGAATGACGATCGTTGCGAGCCACATACGCCTCGCAACCAAGTATTGGTTTGAATAATTTTTTCTGAGCTTCGAGGATAGAATTCTCAATTTCAGTTTTCATTTCGGGACTAATACTCTCCAATTTCAGAGTGTTCTCAAGTTCCTTTATTTTGTTTTTTACTTTACTGTTTTTTTTCTTGGTATAATTGAAAAACTCCTTGACGCCAAACATATTCCCATGGTCGGTCAATGCAATTGCATTCATTCCGCTTTGTGATGCTTTATCAACAAGGCCTGAGATGGACGACATGCCATCGAGAATTGAAAAATAGGAATGGACGTGAAGATGCGTAAACGAACTCATTTTAAATATCTGATTTTATGGAGTTTAAAGAACTCGCAAGGTGGATAGTTTTATTTTGCTAAGATAAGCATTATTTATATAGAGCGAAAATTATCTTTGAAGAATTTACAATTTAAACAGTTACTCCTAAGAAACAATTTTTTTTCTGACAGGATTTACAAGATTTACAGGATTAATAATTTGTTTAATAATTTTCGGAATTAAGTCTTTGGATTAATTTATCATCAACTCCTAAAATAGTAAATTGTAAATGATTAAATTGTAAATTCTTCTTTGCTATTTACAATTTAAGTGTTGATTACATTTAAAGTCAGCTACATGATAATTAAAATAAATTTTGTATTATAGGTCGCTGGCAATAATTATCAAAAGACTGTACGGCATAAAAAACCCGCCTCAAAAAGCCTAATCTACAATGCTTTTTGAGGCGGAATTATTTTTGAAATATTAAAGCAATAAATCAATAAAGAATTGATTGTTTAACCAATATTCTTTACGTAAATATTTTGTGTTTTAATGGATTGAACTTCAAAACCCATCGTTTTCAGGTATTTCTCGTGCTTTTCATTTTCGGTATTGCAAATAATTTGTTTGATTCCTTGCTCTTTAAGAAGTCCTATATTCTTACTATAAATAAATTCTCCAGGTTTTAGATCACGATATGGAGCAGAGACAAAATCGAGATGTAAATAAAGAATATGATTATTTTTAACTCCCAGAAATACTCCTGCTAACAAGGCATTTCGCAAAAGCATGAAAACAAAAACATTTTTGTTTTGAACCTCATCTTTCAACAAAGATAATTCAAAACGAGGAAAGAATTCATTGATTTCTTTTTTGTTAAATTGGAGAAAATACTGCAAATAAGCATCGTTTGTATTGACTACAATAGCTTTAAATGAATCCTTTTGAGCATAAATCAAGTACAAATAATATCCATCGGCTATCACAATAAATAAATTGAGTAAACCAACTGGCAAAGCTCCAATCGCAAAACCATAAAATGAAAAAACGGCTCCTCCAATTAAATTATACCACCGTAATTTCTTGATAGAACTCATGGTAAGCGATACCGCCACCAAAACTGAGCCTAAATATCCAATCCATTCGAGAAATGAGATGTTAAATATCATAATTGTAAGTTTTTAATTAGAATAATAGAATTAAGGAAAAAGAGCAATTAGGCTCAGGCTCAGGCAAAGGCTCAGGCTCAGGCAAAAAGAAAGAGATGAGAGATATAGTTTATTATAGCTTTGTAAATATAATATTAAGAAGATGAGGGACAAGCGGTTTCCCAACCGCTTGTTGAGAGAGATTTGTTTCAAGCGGTTGGGAAACCGCTTATCCCCCTACTTAGTTTTGTCCTCACTCAATCATTACTTATATAAAATAAATTTAACAAATAGAATATATAATATACTCATATTCTAACATATAACACAGTACAAATAACTCTTCAAATCCCAAATTTCAAACTCTTCAAATTTCAAATGGAGTACTCGATATGCCGACTTTTCGGGATCCTTTTTAAACCGCGACTTATTCCCCTTCAGGGGCTAGGGGTAGTTTCTCTACAATTTTCAATGTATCCGAAGCTATCATATACTCTTCGTCGGTAGGTATTACCACTACTTTAACTGTGGAGTCTGGCGTACTGATTACCATTTCTTTGCCACGAACTTTATTCAATTCCGGGTCGATCTTGACACCCATAAAACTTAAATTGGCACACACATTCCACCTAGAACCAGTTTGATTTTCGCCTACACCACCTGTAAATACAAGCACATCCACTCCATTCAAAGCAGTAAGATACGAGCCAATGTATTTTTTTATACGATATTCATACATATCTAAGGCTAATTTAGCTCGTTCGTTTCCTTGTGCAATGGCATTCTCTATATCGCGCATATCCGAGGAAATTCCAGAAACACCCAATACTCCACTGTGTTTGTTAAATAGAGTAGAAACCGATGCAGAACCAATCATTTCTTTCTCCATCAGGAATGTAACCACACCTAAGTCGACATCACCCGAACGCGTACCCATCATCAGCCCTTCAATAGGTGTGAATCCCATAGAAGTGTCAACTGATTTGCCGTTTTCGATGGCAGAAATAGAAGCACCGTTTCCAATATGAGCTGTAATTAATTTTGTATTAGCATAATCTAATCCTAAGAAATCGCAAGCACGTTTCGATACATAGCGGTGACTTGTACCGTGAAAACCATAGCGACGAATGCCATATTTTTTATAAAGTGAATAGGGAATCCCGTACATGTAAGCATATTCGGGCATAGTTTGGTGAAAAGCGGTATCAAAAACTGCCACTTGCGGAACTGCAGGCAGCAATTCGTTGATAGCATAAATACCCGCTAAATTAGGTGGATTGTGTAGTGGAGCAATATCAATACATTCAACAATTTTTTGAATTACTTCATCATCAATCAAAACGCTGGTGTTAAACTTTTCGCCTCCATGAACTACACGATGTCCTACTGCATTAATTTCTTCGAGCGATTCAATAGCTCCGTGTTTTTGACTGGTTAAAATTCCCAGAATATATTCCACAGCAATTTGATGTTCAAGAATTTCACCTTTAAGTATAACTTTTTGTCCGTCAGGGCGTAGATGTTTAAGAAACGAACCTTTCATCCCAATTTTTTCAACGCCACCAGAACCTAATTCCTCATTGCTGGTCATATCGAGCAATTTATATTTTACCGATGAGCTTCCGCAATTTAATACTAATATTTTCATGAATTTGTTCCTCCTTATTTTATGATATTACCTGATTCATCGTAACTATAAAAACCTTTACCTTTACTTAATCCCCAATGTTTAGCACGCGATAAACGCAGCAAAATGGGAGCTGGTTTGTATTTTACATGACCATATTCTTCGTACATATTCGCCAGTAATTTTACTATTTTTTCAATACCAATCTGGTCGGCAGTACGGAAAACGCCTTGGCGGTGCCCAAAACCAACAGCTAATAGTCTGTCTATATCTTCTATAGTTGCAATTCCTTCCATCAACATGGAGCATGCTTCATTGAGCTGAATTAGGAATAAACGAAGGCTAATTAAACCCGAAGATTCCATTACTTCCACATAATCGTGGCCAATAGCACGGGCAAACTGGCAAACCTTATTAAAAGTATCGTCCGAGGTATTAAGCCCTCTAACGATTTCAATGATATTTGAATCGGGCACATTGGATAGAAAATGTAGACCGATACAACGATCTTGCAATTCCATTTCGGCAGCTAACTCAGTAACAACAACAGTTGATACATTGGACGCAATA
>JBBRHJ010000175.1:0-7951 GCA_038222885.1 Bacteroidales bacterium
GTTTAAACCCGATAAATGGGGAAATACATTTTTCTTTGTAGATTTAGATTACAACCTTGATGCCGACAGAAATATTGGTATGTCTTATATGGAAATTGCTCGTTGCATTTCGTTGGGGCAAAATTCCCCATTAAGTGCGCATGTTGAGTTCAATGGTGGTTTGCTGGCAAATGGCAGTTCCGCAGTTCCAATAAATAACGCCTATTTGGCCGGATTGGATTATGGTTGGCACAGTGCCGATTTTAGCAAAACACTCAATTTTAAGGTGTTGTATAAATATATTGCAGGTAAAAATCCGGCTTCGTTTCAATTGACTGGGGTTTGGAACTTGGATTTTTATAAAAAGAAACTCACACTTTCAGGTTTTGCCGACTTTTGGCGTGAAGATAATATCAATTTTTCGGCGGCTAATGGTGGAAATCTTGGCACACCCGAACCAACTAAATTTGTGTTTATTTCTGAGCCACAGATTTGGTACAATATTACTGACAATTTATCGGTAGGTTCTGAGGTGGAGTTTGGTTGTAATTTTGGAACAGTTTACGGACTTAAAGTTTGCCCAACTTTGGCGGCAAAATGGAATTTCTAGAGAAATAAATTGAAGCGTTTTTGGACTTAAAACCGTATCTGCTAATTGAGTGGATGCGATTTTTCGTTTTTTTTAGCTCTCTGCTTTGTGAGATTCTATCATAAAAATGGCGAAGATGAATACCCCCGCCATTTTGGTTAACTAAATTTCAGATCTAATATTTATTTTTCCTTTTCAGGAATCAATATATTTTTATCCAGTTTCGATGGCATAAAAATTCCAATAACGCCATTCAATCCTAAGCTCATAACAATGTTGTAGAAAAAAGCAAGGAAAGCAAGTAGCAACAACGTACCACTTAATGCTGCCAGAACCATGTACAAATTAAACTCGCCATTGTAGTAAATTGTGCGGCGCAACATACCGTGTAAGCCTGCCATTCCCATAAATGCTCCCATTCCTATACCACCAATAAGATGTGCCCAAAAATGGAAATTTGCCAGTTTCTGACTATATAA
This sequence comes from Bacteroidales bacterium, assembly GCA_038222885.1. Classification (GTDB taxonomy): domain Bacteria; phylum Bacteroidota; class Bacteroidia; order Bacteroidales; family Paludibacteraceae; genus Paludibacter. Next base: position 1,048 of record JBBRHJ010000175.1, read on the forward strand.
TTTTGCTCCATTTGTAACAATTGGAAACAGAATATAAATAGCAGAATAAAGCGTCATGGTTAATCCCACCAATATTGCAACGTGAACGTGAGGGCCAATAATCCATTGTGTATTGTGTAAAATGCGGTTCAAACCTATGTCGGCTTGCATAATTCCAGCCGGAACTGCCAAACCAAATCCGAGAAGTCCACCCAACAAGAATTTCAATTCATTGGTCATTTTCAATGGACGTGCACTCCACAGCGTTACCAAGGTAATAAAGAATGCCAACCCTTGTGTAATCAACTCAAAAGCCGTAACCATTTCGCCCGAAACAACTTTCAGAATACCCGGTTGGGCTTGATCGGATAATAAGTGGTGCGACCAAACCGTCCATGAAACTACCAACTCAATAAACAAGGCAGCACGCGCCCAATTCTGCATAAATACATTTTTACCAGTAATCAACATCGCTAATAAATACCACGTACCAGCTACAAAAATCAAAACTAATCCGTCGGCAACCAAATCAAGCCCCCACCAGAATATATTTTTATAAAGCAAGGCGTCAATAAACGTTTTTTCGAGGTTAAATCCCAATAAATGAGCTATTAAATAGACCAAAATCAACACACCTGCAAAAAGAATAATTACTGCATTCAAAGCCGTATCTACTGTTCCACGAGCAATAGCAGCAACGGGCAACGAAACCAAATTTTCCTTCTGATTCTCTTTTTTTCTAAAAATATTGGACAATCCATCAATTCCCAACGCTGATTTAATCAATGCACCTGCAGGTTGTTTCTCAAAACCTTCGGGCGTGTAAATAATTGTTTTAAAAATATTAATAACAAAAAATGCAGTTCCAACCATAACTAACGCAATTCCAGTAATAAAAAATACGCCACCAAGTGGATTGAACTGATTATAATCGGCTGGTAATGGCCAATATAATGTATATAAAGGTGCATAATGTGACACAAAACCAGCTGACCAGAATACCAATGTTCCAACTCCAATTAATGCGCAAGTCCAGTTTCCGAGCTTTACACTCCAAAGTGGCTTTTTCATCAAAAAAGGAACCAAGAATAAGAATGCTCCAAATACAATGGAATAAGTTGAACCGAAAATTCCAACAAGTGGATGAGCAGTCAAAATTGCAAAGTACTGAAAATCTGGAATCTGTGTAATTGGTTGAACCTGATAAATACGCATAATCATTCCTTCAATTACGGCAAAACCATAATATACTAAACCAACCACAACAAACCGTAACACCAGTTTTTGCATTGGCGACAAGCTCTTCGGTTTAAATAAACCTTGCTCTCCGTTTAAAAATGTTTCTATAAAATTCATAATTTTTTAATTTTTAGTGTTTGATAATTTGTTGTACTATTCAATAACTTCAACTACATCTTTTACCACCATATTAGCACCCTTTGGGCCTGAATACTCAGTAGAACGAATGGAATAAACGCCCGGTTTCTCAAATTTCCAGAGAATGTCATTTTTGCTTCCCGGCACAACTTGCATTTGAAATACCATCGAGTTATCAGCTCTAAACAAGCCGAATCCGTAAGTCAAATCCGTTGAAGTAACACTAAACATGGCTTTATCGCCCACTTTTATTACCAGTTTTTCGCTTGGTAATTTGAATTCATGATTTGTAACTGTTATTACGAAGGTTTTGTCCGCCTTAATATTTTCACGGTTCAAATCCATTGATGTCCAAGGAATTGTATTGAAAGTAATAATGTGCAACGATACACCAATTACCACCAATGTTCCCACAAACGAATAAAAAAATGCGGGCTTTACCTTGCTTTCGCCGGCTTTTGTGACCCGAAAAGCAAACCACGCCATTAATAAAATAATGGAAAGTGCATACAAGGTGTACGCAATGGTTTGACCTGTTAATACTACCTGAGAATCTACCATAATCTTTGATTTTTAGTTTAAAAATAAGTACTAGCGATTATTTATTGGAATTAATTTTCATTGTAGCAAGTGTGGTTGTTTGCAAAATCTGTATAATATTGTCTTTTGATGCAGCCCATTTATCGTGCATAGCGCATTTTTCTTTTAGTAGGCAATTCTTAAATCCGAAAATGCAGGAGTTCAGTATTTCGTTTTTTTCGGTTACTGAAACTATGTCAGCCAAATATATGGAATCGGTGCTACGAGCAAAAACAAATCCACCACCTTTTCCCTTCATACTGATGAGTAACCCGGCTTTTGAAAGGTCTTTCAATAAAGCACGCAAATACTGTTGCGGAATCTTCAATTTTTCATGAAGCTCTTTCGCAATATAAATTTTGCTATCATCTTGAGCCATATAACTCAAGGTGCGTAATGCGTATTGAGTTGTTTTACTAAAATCCATAATGATACCTTTGTGTATTATTTAAAGTGCAAATGTAAATATATTGTTTGAAAAAACAAACCATATTAAAACATATTTTGTGTTTTGCATCAAAAAAATAGAATAACAAGCTTTTTCAAGTTAATTAGCTTTCAAATCTATTTTTTTTGTACTGCTAGAAATTTCTGTGCATTACGGCATCAGAACACCATTCTCGGTTTCCATTCCAAAAAAAAATGTGCAGAGAATGAGGGATAAACCTATCTATAAGAAAATGAAAATTTGTATTTGAAAAACTAAATCACCAATTGTGTGGATGCGGTTTTTCGTCATAAATCCGTATCTTTGTACCTCATTTAGTTAGATATGCGAAAAATATTAATCTTATTGCTTACAGTTCTTACTTATTCGGGTTGCAACAAAGCAGCACAAACTCGGAAAACTGAAGAAAAAACAGTAAACGTTCCTCAGTTTTCACCCGATTCGGCTTATTTATATATAAAAAAACAAGTCGAATTTGGCGCGCGTGTACCCAATACAAAAGCTCACGACGAATGTGCAGTTTATTTAGCTGCCGAACTAAAGCGATTTGGTGCAGAAGTTATTGAACAGAAAGCCGATTTGACAGCTTTTGACGGAACTGTTCTGAAATCGGTTAATATTATAGGTTCTTTTAATCCGAATGCAGAAGCAAGGATTTTGCTTTTTTCACATTGGGATTCTCGTCCGTGGGCCGATCACGATCCGAAACCTGAAAACCGCAAAAAACCGGTTATGGCGGCAAACGATGGAGCAAGCGGTGTTGGCGTTTTACTTGAAATGGCACGCTTAATGGGGAAAAATTTGCCTACAGTCGGTATCGATATAATATTTGTTGACTCTGAAGATTACGGTCGACCTGAAAGTGCCGGAGGTCAAAGCAGCGAAGATTCATGGTGTCTCGGCACTCAATATTGGGCTAAACATCCTCATGTTCCGGGTTATACAGCTCGTTTCGGAATTTTACTCGACATGGTTAGTGCTCCTCAGGCCAAATTTTTCAGAGAACAAGCATCAGATTATTATGCACAGAATATTGTTACAAAAGTGTGGTCGCAAGCTGAAAGTTTGGGTTTTGGAAATTATTTTATCAACCAAAAAGGTGGAGCAATTACCGATGATCATATTTATGTAAATCAAATCATCGGTATTCCTAGTATTGATATTATTCATTACGATCCAAATTCTAGAACTGGCTTTGGAACTTATTGGCACACAACTCATGATACCATGGATAATGTGGATAAAAGCACGCTGAATGCAGTTGGTACAACTCTAATGCATGTGGTTTATACCGAAAAATAGTTTTGCAACTCTGACAGCGGTCGAAGACCCTGTCAGCGGTTGAAATGAAGCGATTACGAATATGAAATTCAAAAAAATAGCAGTAAAAATAGGAAGTAATGTTCTGACACGTGCCGATGGCACACTCGATATCACCAGAATGTCAGCACTTGTCGATCAGATTTCGCAATTACACAAAAAAGGTGTTGAAATTGTGATGATTTCTTCCGGAGCTGTTGCTTCAGGACGCAGCATTTTGGGCATCAATAAAAAAATGGATGTGGTGGATCAGCGACAGCTTTTTTCGGCTGTTGGTCAAGCAAAACTGATTAATCATTATTACGATTTGTTTCGCGAACATGGAATTATTGTTGGTCAGGTACTTACCACCAAAGAAAATTTCAGCAGTAGGCGTCACTATTTGAACCAGCGTAATTGCATGCGCGTCATGCTCGAAAATGATGTAATCCCCGTTGTAAATGAGAATGATACCGTTTCAGTTTCGGAATTGATGTTTACCGACAATGATGAACTTTCAGGATTGATTGCATCGATGATGGATATGGAAGCATTGATAATTTTGAGTAATATCGATGGAATTTATAACGGAAATCCTGCTGACACGGAATCGAAAGTAATCAGACGCATTGAAAAAGGAGAGGATGTTTCAGACTTTATCCAAACCACCAAATCAACTTTCGGTCGTGGTGGTATGTTGACTAAAACCACCATTGCCCGTAAAATTGCAGATCAGGGAATTGATGTTCTTATTGCTAATGGCAAAAAAGAAAATATTTTGCTTCAATTACTTGATTCAAAACAGGATGTGGTTTGTACACAATTTGTGGCTTCGGTCGATGAAGTTTCCAGCGTTAAAAAATGGATTGCTCACAGCAAGGGTTTTGCAAAAGGTGAAATTCATGTAAACGAAAATGCAGCCAAGGCGCTGATTGGTGAAAAAGCCGTAAGTCTGCTTCCGATAGGTGCTACAAAAATTATAGGTGATTTTGAAAAAGATGATATTGTAAAAATTATTGATAACAAAGGGAAATCATTAGGTATCGGTAAAGTGCAGTATGACAGCGAAAAAGCCCGTGAAATGCTTGGCAAAAAGAATCAAAAACCTTTGGTACATTGCGATTATTTATATCTGGAATAAAAAAACATTAAATGAATCTATTCAAAAATAAAATTGCTTTCATTTTAGTAATCACCGCCTTTGTGCTTTCAAGTTGTTTGAGCACAAAAAGCTTAAATGAAATTGTCAAAAATAAAATAATAAATGATTCTTATCCGGTAAAAATAATCAATAACGACTATTTAGTTTTGAAATCGGATAAGTTGTCAACAACTGATTCTCTAGTATCCAGTAAGATACTCAGTTCATATTTCATCCCAGCTATTATCTTCTGGGGAAAAGACAACACTTTACAATGCGATATTTCAGGTCTTTACTTTTCTAATTTATTTGCGGAAAAGCTTAAAAATATTGCTTTAGAAGTAGATTTAGAAAGAATTTTAAATGATACTAAACTCGAAATAAGTTTAGAATCAGTTCCCAATCAGTTTGTTTATTCTGACAAATTCTACTTTTTGTTTTTGTTATATGTCTATTCCTATAACTTTAATAAAACGATCTATCCGGTAGATTTAAATTATAAAGTAAGCTATCGGTTGTATAAAGATAACGTTCAACTTAAATCCGGAGTATTTTCATTAGCAAATGTCATTCCACCACTACAAGACCAATGGTTTTCTTCTTCAAAAATGATTGAAAAATATATTGAATCTTTAAAACTTAATTTTGAAAATCAGACAGATGAAATTTTAAATATGATTTTGGATGATGTTGAAAAAAATTAGTTTTCAAAACTATCCTATTTATATTATTGGACTCAAATAAAATCAAAAATGAAAAATATCCAAAAAGACTGGAAGCAAACTGCTGTTCATGCATCACGATCATTAAATTTAGTGACCGATGAAACCATTAATCAGGTTTTATTGGCTTTGGCAGACGAAACCCTAGCTCAAACCGGACATATTTTGGCGGAAAATGCAAAAGATTTGACCGCCATGGATAAAGCAAATCCAATGTATGACAGGCTTTTGCTAAATGAAGAACGCATAAAAGGAATTGCCGCCGATATCCGTAATGTGGCTTCGTTGAAATCGCCGCTTGGAAAAATTCTGATGGAAACCGAACAACCAAACGGGATGAAAATTACAAAAATAACCGTTCCTTTTGGTGTGGTTGGAATTATTTACGAAGCACGCCCCAATGTGAGTTTCGATGTGTTTTCACTTTGTCTGAAATCAGGAAATGCCTGTGTTTTGAAAGGTGGAACCGATGCTCACAATTCAAATTCAGCTATTATAAAAGTAATTCAAACTGTTCTGGAGCAATTTGGATTGGATAAAAACACAGTCACTCTCTTACCAGCTGGTCGTGAAGCTACCGCCGAACTGATGAACGCAGTCGGGACAGTGGATGTGATTATTCCACGCGGAGGAAAAGGATTAATTGATTTTGTGCGCGAAAATTCACGCATTCCGGTTATCGAAACCGGAGCCGGAATTTGCCACACTTATTTTGATGATGCAGGTGATTTAGAGAAAGGAAAGGAAATTGTGTTCAATGCTAAAACACGTCGTGTAAGTGTTTGTAATTCTTTGGATTGCTTGATTGTTAATGAAAAAAGATTGAAAGATTTACCTGTTCTTTGTGAAAAATTAGCAGAAAAGAATGTGATAATTTATGCTGATGTGAAAGCGTACACTTTTTTAAATGGCAATTATCCGAAAAGTTTATTAGAAAAGGCAACTGAAGAAAGTTTCGGAACAGAATTTCTGGATTATAAAATAGCTGTAAAAACGGTGAGTTCTGTTGAAGATGCCGTCAATCATATTTCAAAATTCAGTTCGAAACATAGCGAATGCATTATCAGTGAGAATGAGCAACATATCGCCTTTTTTGATAAAATGGTAGATGCTGCCTGTATTTATACGAATGTTTCTACAGCTTTTACCGACGGTGCTCAATTCGGATTGGGCGCAGAAATCGGAATAAGCACTCAAAAATTACATGCCCGCGGACCAATGGCACTCGAAGAATTATGCTCCTATAAATGGATAATTAAGGGAAACGGACTCACAAGAAACTGAAAAATTAGTGCCTAATTCACTATATTTCAAATATTTTTACACTATTTGTTGTATATTCGAAAATAATTGTTTTCC
>JBBRHJ010000176.1:0-7950 GCA_038222885.1 Bacteroidales bacterium
ACTGTTTCTTTTTCCAGACCAAGTTCTTCTGCGATCTTGGTCATACTACCACTTGGGAGAGAATCCTTTACCTTACGTAATTCGTTGAATGTTATCGTTTTCGTCATAACTTTAAGTATTAGAATTGTTTGTTTATGATGACTATTAATTGTGCTATAAATTTAGGGTATTCAATTGACATTACAAAATTTTTTTACATAAATTTTACATAAAAAAAATATTTTAAGTCAGCTAGAATATTTACAGTTGACTGTCAAGTACTTGCAAAATTGGCTTAACAATATTTGATTCAAATTATCTACAACCATTCAATCAATTTGCAATGAATTTGATGCTAAATAGAATTATAACCATGAAAAAGTATTCAGTTAGTTCAGACGTATTTTTTTTTATATGATTATAAAAATGTGAAGAAGTGTTTCTAGCATTTTTCAATCTATTGTGGAAAAGTTATAATGTAGGTGTACTAAAATGTAAATATGTCTTCCCGCTTGTGGTGATTTGCAATTATTAATCTACTTTTGCACAAGCTAATAAAATTGAAAAATGATTAAGGTGCAGAAGGAGCGGACTTGGATACATTATCTGTTGTTATTGTTTGGAATTGTGTGTATTTCATGGTCAGCTATCCTTGTAAAATTGGCTGATATAAGCGGTTTTGGATCTGGATTTTACAGAATGCTTTTCGGCACGCTGTTTATTTTACCAATTTGGTTGTACTTTAAAAAGCCCATTACCAACTGGTACGAAGTTAAAATCGCCTTGATCTGTGGTGTTCTATTTGCCTGCGATATTGCCTTGTGGAATACTTCAATTATGCTTTCAAAAGCAACTATTTCGACACTTTTGGCTAATTTGGCACCAGTCTGGGTAGGTTTTGGGGCCTTGATATTCCTCAAAGAAAAACCGAATAAAATATTTTGGATAGGTACAATCATCTCCATATTGGGGGTTGCTATCATCATTGGTATCAAAGAAATTTCAAGTTCAACCTTGACTTTAGGAAATATATTAGCCATCATTGCCAGTGTGTTTTACGGAGCCTATTTACTTACCGTTCGCAAGGGTCGGAGTAAGCTCGATACATTTTCATTTACAACTATTTCCATGGTTTCGAGTACGTTGGTGCTGGGTGTCATCTGCCTAGTAACAAGTACGGCACTGACCGGATTTAGTTCTAAAACTTGGATCATACTCATTATTCTTGGACTTATCCCCCAAGTTGCAGGTTGGTTATCCATCAATCAAGCCTTAGGACATATTAAACCTACAGTTGCGTCGGTTAGTTTGTTAAGTCAGACTATTTTTACAGCCTTATTCTCTCTGCCCATCTTGGGTGAAGTGCTTACATTTCGTGAGATAATTGGTGCAGCCATTGTTTTGGTAGGGATTTATTTGGTAACGATAAAAAGAGGAAAGAAGGCTGAGGCAAAGGCAAAGGCAAAACAGGAAACAAGTAGACGGCGTTGATAATATGCCTATAAAATAATCTGCCAATGTGCTAATAATTCGAAGCAAAAAAGCTTTCAAATTTCAAATGGAGTACTCGACTTTTCGGGACTCATCAGATTTCAGAACAATCAACAACACTGAACACGAAACGCAAAACACGAAACGCAATACACTGAACGAACCCATGATAAAAATAGAAAATAACGCCGACCGATATTTAAATTACAATCAGGTTATGAAATCTGAATTTACTGAGCGAGTACAAAAGATATCAATTAATGCTGGTTTTACTTGTCCAAACAGGGATGGGCGGAAGGGAACTGGAGGTTGCACTTATTGTAATAATCAATCATTCAGTCCGGAGTATTGTAAACCAACCAAAAGTATTCGTATGCAGATAGAAGAAGGGATTGATTTCTTCAAGCATAAATACGCTGGTCAGATATATTTGGCTTATTTTCAGTCATATACAAATACTTACGATACACTCGAAACACTCAAATCGCTTTACGAAGAAGCTTTGGATCATCCCAAGGTGGTCGGTTTGGTCATTGGTACACGGCCAGATTGTGTCAACGATGAAATACTTGATTATTTAGCTGAATTATCTAAAAAATACTATGTGATGGTCGAGTATGGGATCGAATCGACCGACAACCGCACCTTAGAATTTATTAACAGAGGACATAGCTACGAAGAAGCTGAGGAAGCCATCATCAAAACAGCTGGAAGAGGGATACGTACTGGTGCACACTTGATACTTGGTTTGCCTCACGAAACTAGACATACGATACTTAGTCATGCCCGCAAAATATCTGAGTTACCACTCACAGCCGTAAAATTACATCAACTGCAATTGGTAAAAAGCACCAAGATGGCTCGTCAATATGCTGAAAATCCTGAATGGTTCAAACTGTATAGTGCCGATGAATATATCGATTTGGTAATAGATTTCATTGAACTATTACGACCAGATTTAGCCATCGAACGCATGATTTCACAATCGCCTCCAGGCTTTGTAATTGCTCCGACTTGGGGATTGAAGAATTTTGAATTTATGGCACAGGTAGAAAAAAGATTGGTACAAAGAAATGCTCGGCAAGGGCGGTTGTATAAGAAGAGTTTTAAGATATAGAGCCTGCCCCTTACCCCTAAAGGGGAATAAGACGCAGTTTAAAATGGTTTGAAGAGTTTGGAATTTGTTTACCCCTAACCCCTAAAGGGGAATAAGACGAAGTATTGAATGGTTTATAATTTGAAAGGACATAACAAATGTAGCCATTTACTAATTCTATTCGCTTTGTGCGATTGGTATATTGACCTGTTTTCGTGTTTTTTCGCCTTCGTCTAGCTGGTCATTCGTAACTAATTACTACCGCTCTTAAATCTTAAATAGTCAATAGATAAATAGTAAATCTCTTTGCCTTCGCCTACTTTCAATGAAATATATTCAGAAAGTTCTTGGGTACGCTGGTTTCAAAACTAACTTCTTCCAAAGACATTGGATGGATAAAAGCCAAGATACGAGCATGTAATCCAACTCTTCCTAACACTGCAGAGTTTGATCCGTATTTCTTATCGCCCACAATGGGATGTCCTAAGCCTTGCAAGTGAACGCGAATCTGATTTTTACGTCCTGTTTCTAGTTCTACTTCGAGTAGTGAGAAATTGTCGTTCGATTTTATTGTCCGATAATGTGTAACGGCTTGTTGCCCGCCATTATCTACAACACTCGAATGTATTTTAAGTGACTTTTCGTTCTCAGTCAACCAAGTAACAATGGTATCGGATGCTTTTTCAACTTTACCTTCCACCAGAGCAACATATACCCTGCGAGTAACTATTTCGTGCCAATGTTCTTGCATGGCGAGTTGAATTTCTTTTGTTTTGGCAAAAACTAAAATACCCGAAGTTTCCCGATCGAGTCGATGAACGACATAAATTCTATTTAGAGCAGAGCCTTTTTTCACATGATTTTTTAAGATAGAGAAAGCCGTCGTTTCCTCAGCATTTCCAGTACTTACAGTCAACAATCCTTCTTTCTTCTCAACCACAATCAGGTATTGATCCTCGAATAAAATTTTGAGTTTTGGGTGCTGCAATTCACTGTTTCCACGGCTGCTACTAATGAAAATATTATCATTAGGCTGTAAGGCTTGATTAAATTGTGTGCAGACTTTATTATTCACCATCACTTGCCGATGAGCCAATAAGGATTTGATAGAATTCCTACTCATTCCACCCATTTTAGCCAACAGGAAAGTCATTAATTCTATATTTTCAGTTACCCTAAGTTGTGTGCCTTTGGGAGGTGCAGGAGTGGTTGGTTTTTTATTAGTTCTCATGTGTTTTATTGAAAGGTTTGAGATTTGAAATTTGGAATTTGAAAAGTTTTTGGTTATTCAGTAGCTTAGCGATTTTGGCATATTAATTCATTGTCACTTCAGACTTACCGTCTACTCGTTTACTCGTCTACTGGTTTACTTTTTGTTTCTTTGCCTTTGCCTTTGCCTTCGCCTTATTCCCCCATCCATCTAATAACTGCCAAAGCAGCATTTTCGCCGTCAATGGCCGATGAGCTTATGCCACCAGAATATCCTGATCCTTCGCCAGCTGGGAAAAGTCCGGTGATTTGTGGATGTTGGCCTGTTTCGGGGTTGCGAGGAATGCGTACAGCTGCTGACGAACGTGTTTCAACGCCCACTACAACTGCATCGTTAGTCAAATATCCATGCATTTTTTTATCGAATTTCTTAAATCCTTCACGTAGTCGAGTTGAAATAAATTCGGGCAACCAAAAGTGCATAGGCGAAGAAATAAGTCCCGGCAAATAAGAACATTCTGGTAAATCTGCTGAAACTTTTCCTCTTACGAAATCGTTCAATCGTTGAGCAGGAGCAGTTTGACCTTGTCCACCATTATTTAAAAATGCAAGATGTTCTAAATGTTGTTGGAATTTCAGTCCCGCTAATACACCAAATTCCTGGAATTCTTCAGGGATGTCTTCGGGATTTATTTCAACCACGATGCCTGAATTGGCATAGACAGAATTACGGCGAGAAGATGACATTCCGTTGACTACAATTTCGGTAGGTTTAGTTCCTGCCGCAACAATTCGCCCTCCCGGACACATACAAAATGAATAAACTCCTCTTTCGTTCACTTGCTCCACTAGATTATAGCTTGCAGCTGGAAGAAATTCATTCCGTTCTTTGCAATGATACTGAATGCTATCAATCAAAGCCTGTGGATGTTCCACCCTAACGCCCATAGCAAATCCTTTGGGTTCGAGGGTAATTCCTTGTTGATGAAGCATTTCATAAATATCGTGTGCCGAGTGTCCAGTTGCTAAAATCAAGGCTTTGGCCATAAAAACTTCACCCGATTCTGTTCGACAACCTTTTACTTCATTATCCTCTATAATAATTTCGATTAATTTTTGTTCGAAATGAATTTCGCCACCACAATCGGTGATGGTTTTGCTGATATTGGATACAACTGTTGGTAATTTATCGGAACCGATGTGTGGATGAGCTTCATAGAGAATATCGTCAGATGCTCCGTGGTAGTTGAAAATCTCATATATTCGGGGTAAATTTCCTTTCTTTTTGGAGCGTGAGTATAGTTTTCCGTCCGAAAAAGTTCCTGCTCCACCTTCGCCGAAACAATAGTTAGATTCAGGATTAATTCCTTTTTTAGTATTCGTTCTCGCAATGTCGTGCACACGCTCTGTTGTTTTCTTTCCACGCTCTATTACGATTGGTTTTAAGCCGTTTTCGATTAATTTGAGTGCTGCAAATTGACCAGCAGGTCCGCCACCAATTACCAAAACTGACTCATTGTCACCTACAAATTTATAATTGAAATCTGAGGTCTTTTCAACCGGAACTTCATCGACATATACTTCTACGCTGATATTAATTTTGACAAATTGCGACCGTGCATCAATTGATTTTTTCAATGTCCGAATTGTTGTAATTCTTTCGGGTGAAACGTCAATCTTTTCAGCTACGATTGATTTTAATAATTCAGGCTTTTCAGCTTGTTCAGGAGTGAGAATAAGTTGTAATTGAGTCTGCATATTGGTTGTAAAATATTATTGTCGACAAAGATACACAAAATCATAGCAACTATATTAATTTTTTGTTTTCCTTCTTTTTCTCCTTCTCAAAAAAAGCATCTTGGAGTTGTCCAAAATGCTTTGATATATATTTAGTAGCAGTCCCAAAATTCTCCTCTAGGGGTTAGGGGTTGTATATTCTGTCTATTTCGTTATCCGTTCCAACCATTTTATCATGCCCAACATGGTGAACATTGATAACAAACAAGCCGCAACAAATACCATCCAAGTGAGATGGACAGGAATACTGGTGTAAAATATTGCTCCAATATAAAGCAATTGATTACCTACGGCAGTAGCTCCCAGCCAAGCCCCTTGCATGATTCCTTGATATTTAGCTGGGGCAACTTTTGATACAAACGAAATTCCCAACGGGCTGATAAACAACTCTGCCACGGTAAGAATCAAATATGTACCAATCAATAAAAATGGGGTTACCCTTGCGGCATCTGCCAGTCCTCCCATTGCGGTAATTTCGGTTTTCGATGGTAGACCTAAAGAGCCCACTGTCATAACTATATACGCTAAGGCAGCGATACCCATACCAATTGCAATTTTTCTCGGTGTGGAAGGCTCTTTACCTCGACTACGTAAAAAACCAAAAAATGCCATAATTATAGGGGTTAAGAACACCACAAAAAACGGGTTGATGGACTGAAAAATCTCAGCACCTTCGAGCGTTGTAAAACCTAAATTGATTTTTATTGCACTTAAATCAGTATAATCTTTGGCAAAGTAGGTGAGCGTCAAACCATTCTGATGGAAGGAGAACCAAAAGAAAATAACTACTGCAAATACCGCAAAAAGTGCATACAGTCTTTGTTTAATTTCAGCAACACTCATTTCTATCTCTGTGGAATCAGCCGTTCTATACTTAGATTTCGGATCAGGAAAGTTTTTCCTGTTTATCATATATACTACCAATGAAATCAACATGGCAAAAATTGCAATGCCAAAAGCGTAATGGAATCCAGTTGCAAATAAATTCAAGTATTCATTGGCAAAAGCATTCAAATCAGAACCTGTATATCCAACTTTTGTTGCGAGATCTCCCAGTCGGACAGCTGCATCACCAGAAATACTTCCTCCCAATTGTTCGTGACAAAGTGCTGGAAGATCAGAATTGTAGGCAAAACCATGCGAACTTACCCACCAGTTACGAATTCCAACTGCTGCAAATGGAGCAAAAATTGCCCCTACGTTGATAAACATGTAGAATAAAGAAAAACCTGAATCACGATGAGCAGAATACAATTTATTGTCGTACATCTGACCTACCAAAGCTTGTAAGTTACCTTTGAATAGTCCGTTTCCTATAGCAATTACAAATAATCCAAAACACGTAATTCCTAAATACAGACCAAATGATTCTGCAGGAACAGGAGTTGGAGTTGGTACAGCTATAAGGAAATAACCAACAGTCATTAAAATCAAACCCACTAAAATAGTACCTTTGTAATTACGGGTTTTATCGGCAATTATACCTCCTAATAAGGCTAGTATATAAATAGAAGCATAGAAAATAGAATATATTAATCCGGCTTTTTTCTCGTCAAGACCGAACTTTGCCATTAAAAACAATGTCAGAATTGCCATCATTGTATAAAAACCGAAACGTTCTCCCATATTCGCTATGGAAGCTGAAATTAAACCCTTAGGATGTTTTTTGAACATAGATTGATTTGTTTTTATAAGTTATTTATTTGTTTTACGTTTTGTGTTCTGTGTTGTTGAAAAGTTTGGTCCCGATAGCTGTGGATTGAAGAGTTTGAAATTTGAAAGAATTTGCTAATTGCATCCGCCTACTTGTTTCCCATATTTTGCCTTCGCCTCAGCCTTCCTTTTTTACTTGTTTTCTTGTTTACTTGACACCTATTTTATTTTTCCGCCACAAATATACTTAAAAACGAATTAAGTTTCTATAATTATACAAAAAATAGAAATAATTTGATTTCGCATTGAGTTTATTTCTCTGGTTTGAGTATGACGCCAATGTTTTTTCGCCCGTCCACTTTCACTATAGCAGGTTTTTCAAATCGTACATGTCTTAAATAAGCCGATTCGTAAACTGCAGGAAGCTGATTCAAGAATTCTAAATCGAAAGTTCCATCATGTTGAAAAGGATTGATGGTAAAATAAGACACGCCGAGTGAAGTCAAATTCTGAAAAAAGTGAGTCCCCTGACTTGGATCTATTCTATATTGATCGAGTCCAGATTCCACAATCACTCGGGCGTTGCTAATCTGTGGCCACTTTACAGGTATTCCCAACCAATGATCGCTTGAACCCCATCTTCCAGGTCCGACCAAAATATAGGGGCGATTTTCATTGCTTAATGATTTATTCAACTTTTCGATATCATAAGCAATAAATTGATT
>JBBRHJ010000177.1:0-7921 GCA_038222885.1 Bacteroidales bacterium
GGTTAGTAAAGCTCGTAAACTATAATGCACCAAATTTGAAAAATTAGTGAAAATTTAGCCCAAAATGGTAGGGATTTTCAAAAAAACAAACGAAAACTTAAAGAAAAATGTATCCGCTAAATTATTTGCGGATTTAAGGTAAAACAAGAATAACCCATCAGCTTTTGTAATAGTATGTGCTCCAGCACTAATAGGTAGGATTAAAACACCATTGCTAACATCTAGGCTAACACCATCAACTTTTACTTTTCCAGAGATTCCATCGTTAAACACTAATGTCAAGTTAGCTGCCTGAGTCATGGTAAATGCAATATTGGTAGTCGACTCCATTTTCAAACATTGTGTTAATGTTAGTCCAGAATAGGTCGATGTTCCTTTTGTATCAGAAAGATTTCCTGTAATCGTAAAAAACGTACTTGCTTTTCCTGATAATGTAAAATTATGTACAATATCTTCAGTCGAACTTCCAGCCAAAGTAATAGTGCCACTTTCAGTTGCAGGTGTACCACCTGAACCAGAAGTAGTGATTGAAAAGCTAAGGTTTGCTGTTGGTGTTCCTGAGATAGTAATTGTTTTTTCTTCTGCGACTTTCACGAAAGAAATTCCTGAAGCAGGTAAGCCTGTAACATTGGCATCAGTAGCATCGCCACCCCATGTAAAAATCATAGGCTCAATGGCTGTTTCGGCAGCGACTGTTTGATTGTTGTCGGTATTTGTAGTAAGCGTCTGACTGCTTACGACTACTGCCGTTTCGCCTTGTATGGCAACTAATGAAGAGCTATAATTAGTCAAAGCTGCTTTCAAAGCTGCAATTACCGTATAAGAAGCGTCGTCAACCGCATTATTGAATGTCCATTTTAAATCACCACCTTGTACTCGACCTGCATAAGTCATTAATTTAGTTTTTGCAATTTCAGGTTCATCGGGAACGCAGGTTTTCACATACAAAGCTGCATCAGTATCGAAATTATTATAGGTATTTGCTCCTAATTTAGATTTAATACTGCTGCTAATAACCTCATTACGAGTAAGTGCTTCTATCGCATCAAATTCTATCGCATTTGAAACAGCATTGTAAGGAACATAGCGATTTTGACCGCTCATTACATTATTAAACGATTTTATTGTTCCACCAGCTTCGCCAGAAAATGTTCCTGTTGCATCATAAAAAATATCAGTACCTTGCTTGGATGTCAACATGGGATATTTACAATTACGAAAAACATTATTTTCGACAAATACAGAAGAACCCATGGTAGAACCAACGCCATATTTTGCATTTCCGTCGTAATAATTATTGTAAACGTGGGTTGAATAGTAACGAACACGTGGATGGCGAGAGTCAGAGTGATCGAACCAATTGTGGTGATAAGTTACATATAAACCACTGGTGGAACCTTCACTTAATCCCAACAAACTTGCTTTTCCGCTATCCCAGAAGTGATTGTAGGAGAAAGTCACATAGGTTGATCCTTTATTGTCAAGCGCACCATCACCTTTTATTTGATCGGCATCGCTACCAGCATCGCCGTAAAACATATCACAATTGTGCAACCAAACATGATTATTATCTTGTTGCAATCCAAAATTGTCGCCGGCTGTACTGTTACAATTCATCGCGCCTAGATTACGCACTTCAATATTTGTTGCACTTTTAAGGCGAATGCCCATACCATTTACAACTGCATCATCGCCAACACCTTCGAGAGTAAGATAACTCGACGCATTTTGTGCGTTTTCGATGGTAATATCTCCACCTTCCATCACTGCCATATCGGTAATATTTCCAATTAACCGAAAAATAAATGGACGTGTATCTTTTCCTTTTTTTATCCCGTATAAAATATTCTGAAAACCAACGCAAGGATTCTTACTTGCACCCGTAATATTCATCGAAACTGTATTTTTGGTATTTTGAGTAATATATACAATTACTGCACCGTCTTTGGGAGTTCCATCAGCTTTATAAGCTCCAGGAACACGACCGCCATGAAATGCAAAACCTGTCCTGTCGTGCGCTAAAACGGTTAAACTTTGAGTTGTAGAAGCTGAACCCTCAACACCAGTAATCACTGGCGCTACTTTGATCGTATAGTTTCCGGCAGCCAAACCTATTACATCCGCTCTAAAATAAGTACCATAACTACGAATTAATTGATTGTCAATTTTGGTATAAGTTGTTCCATTATTACTGTAATATACATTGTAAGTTGTGGCATTAGGTGCTGGAGTCCATTTAACAAAAGCAGTTTCAAGCCATCCAGCTGATTCAGTTATAGTTACTGTTTGGGACATTAGTTGCGCTGATGCCAGTGCAACCATCAAAAATAGGAGTGTTTTTTTTAGCATTTTAATTGATTATTTTGTAAGAGATTTTATTATGGTAAATTCCCGATACAAAAATACAGCTAACACTTATAACAGAAGAGGATATTTTGATTTTTGATGTGGAGATTTTGGCAGGATTAGTAAATGTAGTTTATCCAAAGACGGAGTTGTTGTATAAAAAAATAAGCTGGCATAATTCAAAATTAAAGACCAACCCCTTAGGATTGATCTTTAATTTTTTGTGGAACTAAATCGGTCAAATCTGCAATTTTCACTGGCTTGCCTGAATCGCAACTCTTGCGGGCAGCAATTCCAGTGAGGATAGAAAAAGCACCATCTCTAACTCCAGCGGCTTGTTTGAATGGATCGGCCTGATTGTCTTTGAAAATATGATCTTGCATTATCTTGTCTCCGCCTCCGTGACCTTCACTCTTCAGAATTCGTATATAGTCGCGTTTTCCAAAGTTTCGGGTAACCATAATTTCATCGTAATCTGATTCGTAAGTTGGATTACTTTCCTGTATCCAGGCATCAATGCGTCCTTTGGTCCCGTTGAAAGCTATTCTGTAACCTTCGTAAGGTGCGTAAGTAATGCAGGAATAAGCCACTTGAACGCCATTGGCATATTTTATCGAAGCCGACATTTTGTCGAAAATATTTATATCTTCCTTGAAAACACAACCGTCGCGCAAATATCCATCATGTTGTTCATTGTCAGTGTACAACATTTTGTAATACTCATTTTTATTTACATCCCAATAAAAATCGCAACTCTTTTTGAAATTACACGAACGACAATTTTCAGCCCTTTGTTTTCCGTTTTTTCCATAAAATTCCAGTTTCCCTAATGCAAAAACCTCTTCTGGCTCGGAATTAAGCCACCAACCTAATAAATCGAAATGATGTGAGGCTTTATGCACCCACAATGAACCACTGAACTCACGCTTGCGATGCCAACGGCGGAAATAATCGGCACCATGGCTTGTGTCTAAATACCAATGAAAATCCACAGATGTAATATCACCAATTTCTCCATTTTGAATTAATTCCCAAATTTTAGAGCGATGTGGGGAGTATCTATAATTGAAAGTAACAATTACTTTTTTACCAGTTCGTTTTTGAGCATCTAAAATTGCCTGACATTTAAGTTCATCAGTGGTCATTGGTTTTTCTGTAATCACATCGCAGCCAAGTTCAAGTCCCCTAATAATATAAGTATCATGTAGATAGTCATTCACAGTTACAATCAGTACATCGGGTTTCTGCTCTGTCATCATTGTTTCAAAATTAGTAAAAGTCTTACAATCAACTCCCATGTATTTCTTGGCGGCTTCTAATCTTCCAGGATTTATGTCGCATAATCCTACATATTCCACATATTCACTATAATTTTCTATAACAGATTTACCCCACATATTTGTCCCACGTGAACCAGTTCCAATCAAAGCTATTCTTTTTTTTGGGGATGGTGCTGTACCCGATTTTTTATTGGTCTTTGCTTCCGAAATGCCTGGAATTGAGCTCAAAATTGCACCTGCTGCTACTACTGATGAAGTAGTTAAAAAATTTCGTCTGTTCATAGATTTTATAATTTACTATTTTACTATTTACCATTTACTATTTATGGAAGGTTAAATTCAACAGGAATTAATTTTGTGCATTCCAATTGTCAAAACCTTTTAAAACAGTTGCAATTGAATATTCCGATGCTTCTTTTTTATTAAGTATTTTTATCCAATTCGCTCTTGTTGAAGTATTTGCACCTTCGCCAACATTACTATATTCCATATAACGAGCTGTTTTTTCATTTTCTGCATTCCGCCAATTGTCCCAACCTTGGGGAATAATTCCAGCAGGTAATTTACAATTCATAAACAAAGTCATGGCATAAGCTCGCCAAGGACGACCTAGATACATTTTTGTGACATCAGAAGCTAATTTGATGCTACAATTATTAAAAATATAACCATATTTAATATTTTGTGGAGTGCTGGCAGCGCTAATGTAAGAATCTCTTTTACAAAAAATTTCGCAGTTTTCAAACCAAGCTGTAGAAGGACCGAAGATAAAATCAGTTGTACCCTCTATATAACAATCCACGAAATATTGACGCATATTTTCTTTTCCAGTATAAATAGTGTCCTGATTTCCCAAAAAGCGGCAATTCTTGAAAATAATTCTATCGCCTTCCACATGTAGAGCAACTGCCTGACCGAGTTGTGCAGCTGTGTTTTCGACAGTAAGGTTTTCAAGAGTTATATCGTTTCCACAAATTTTAAAAGTCGATGTCCGGAAAGTGCCCATTTTATTTATATTAGCGTGATCATCGTAATTTATAATAGTTTGGAATTTATCTTCTCCCAACAGTCGAACATTGCAAACATGCGTGGGAAGGTTCAGTTTCTCTTTGTAAAAGCCTTTTTTTATAAAAATGGTAACCTTTCCAGCTGGATTAAATGCGCGCACCGAATCGATGGCTTGCTGTATATTTCGGAAATGACCAGTTCCGTTTCTGTCTACAATTATATCGTATTTTTCTCCTGAATAAGCATTTAAACCAAAAAAAAGCAATAAAAAAACAATGTAATTCTTCATATCCGAATATTAATTTAATTGATTATCAACGATTGATTGTACTAAACTATTCAAATATACTTCCAATAAGGTATAACCGCTTTTGTTTTTGTCATTGGCGTTTTTACAAGGGAAATATTTCTCCAACCAACCGTCTGGAATCCCATCGTTATTACTGTCCAATAAAGCAGTCGTCGATTTGTATTCAGGCCAACTGCCAACATCAGTTTGCGAATCGATTAATCCAAGTTTGCCACTCATTGAGCCTTTAAATGTGGCTGTTCCTGTTTTAACTTCATCAATTATTCTTTCGTCAACAATATCTCTTTTGAATGATGCACCAGCGAATTTCAATACTTTTTCATAAGCCACTTCTGCACTTTGTTTGGCAATAGGCGTGCAATTATATGGTTCAGTGACTTTACATTTCTCATTGTCAACGCCTTTTGACATCGTAACACCTTCCCAATTGTTTTTGGTAATTTGAGGAAATCCATCTACATAATTGTCAGTTATATAGTATTTCCCATAGCCTGGAGGACAGGTTTCAGGATTTACGTCCATATCAATATTAGTTATATTGTCTACTTTTTTCGGGTTGGTGGCAGGTCCAGCTTTAAAATAGTTTCCGACTATATTAAATGTTCCGCTCTCGCCACCATACGAACTATGATCGCCCCAATTGTAAATAACATTGTTCCGAAAATCAACTCGTTCTTCGTCTTGTGAATTGTTATATTTTAAACCCGAACGTCTGAGTCCGTTGAAACGTGGATTGCGACTATTATGATGAGCTATCAAATTGTGATGGAAACTTGCATTTTTACCACCCCAAATTCCGCCATAACCATGAGCACCTTTCGCATGTTCTGAATTATTCAACGATTCGGAAATAATACACCATTGCATAGTAAAATCTTGATTGGAATAGAATGAAGCACATTCATCTACCGACCAGCTGGACGAACAATGATCTATAATCACATTCTTAGCATTGCGACCACCAAAAGCATCTGGTTGATGTTCCTTAATCAGGTCGCCAAGTCGAAATCGAATAAATCGGACAATAACATTATCGGCACCGAAAAAAACTTCATTGTCTTTAATACAAATTCCGTCACCTGGGGCGGATTGTCCTGCGATAGTCAAATTTCCGTATTTTACTGATAATGGTTTCGTAAGGCTGATAATTCCCGAAACTTTGAACAATACTGTTCTTGGATATTTTTGACTTAGTGCCCAACGAAATGTTCCTTTCGATCCATCATCGGCCAATGAAGTTACATAAAGTACTTTAGCACTTCTACCGCCAGAAGTGAACATTCCTCCACCCTCAGCACCAGGGAAAGCAGGTGTTTGGGCATTACCTAAAACTGTTATCACAAGTGATAATAAAATTAGCCATTTATTCATATTTTCTGTTTTATCAAATGTTATTTTTCTATTCTTTGATTAGAATCTTAGGCTCTATCAACCCACTTTGCAATTTTACTTTTACAATATACACTCCACTTTGCAAGTAATCATATTTCAAAGATATTTGGTTATCATTGGTCTTCATCTCATTTATCAACATTCCATTGATGCTGAACACACTTACTTTGGTAATAATATCCGTTGCTTTCACATTCAAATTGCCATGCTTGTATGGATTTGGGAAAATGTTGGAGATATCAGACTGAATAAGTTTTGTTGCCGAAATTGCATCGGCTAATTGTGCGTTGGTGATTGATTTTACCAATTCATTCAAATATACTTCAAGGTTGGTATAATTCCCATCCAAATTGGTAAGATTTCCATCAGAGGCTAAATTTAGATTCAATCCGTGTGCATTTTCCCAAGCATCAGGCATTCCATCTCCGTCTGTGTCTATTGGACTCGCTGTTGAGTTATAAACTGGCCATCCGCCCACGTCGTTTTGAGTATCAAGTATTCCAGCCCTTCCAGTTATTGAACCATTGTAAGTAGCTGTTCCGTTTTGAGTTTCAGTTACAATTCTGTTATCCACTGAATCGCGCGAAATAGAACTTCCTCCATAATTCATTACTTTTTCAAAAGCAGTTTCGGCAGTATGTAGTGTAATGGGAATGTTGGTAAAAGGTGCTGATGCTTTACATTGTGTAGTACTTACTCCTGATACATAAGTTACACCATTCCAATTGTTTTCAGTTACTGAAGAGTTTCCATATACATAATTATCAGCAATATAATAAGTACCAAATCTTTGACCATAAGCTGATGAAGGGTCAATGTCTACCTGAGTGATTTTCGATTTTATAGTTGACTTTGTTCCGGGGCCATATTTAAAATAATTGCCCACAATATTGTATTTTCCAGCAGCTTCACCACCATACGAACTATTATCGCCCCAATTATAAATCACATTATTCCTAAAATCCAATCTTTCTTCGTCCATCGGATTTTCATAGCTTAAACCCGTTCGCTTCCAACCATTGAAACGTGGGTTGCGGCTGTTGTGATGAGCTAAGAGGTTGTGATGAAAACTTGCATTTTTACCGCCCCACAAGCCTCCGTAACCATGAGCTCCTTTCGGGTGGCCAGCATTATTCAGCGATTCTGTTATAAAGCACCATTGCATTGTGAAATTTTCGTTGGAATAAAACGACGCGCATTCATCAATACTCCAACTAAAAGAGCAGTGATCGAGGATTATATTTTTCTTATATCTACCACCAATTGCATCACTTTCGTTGGCAATAATATTGTTTCCAAGACGAACTCGTATGAAGCGAATAATCACATTATCAGCATCCACAGATAAATCATAATCTTTCAGACAAATACCATCCCCCGCAGCGGTTTGTCCCGCAATAGTCAGATTTGGATTCTTGATGGAAAGTCTGCTTTTCAACGTAATCAAACCAGAAACTTGAAACACTATTGTTCGCGCTCCTGATTGAGATACTGCCCAACGAAGAGTCCCCACTGAACCATCATCGGCTAGGGAAGTAATAGTTAAAACTTTACCGCCACGACCGCCAGTTGTGTACATTCCACC
>JBBRHJ010000178.1:0-7912 GCA_038222885.1 Bacteroidales bacterium
CAAACTGTTCCAAAACCGTCCGTTTATCTGGCATGTTTGGGATGGTCGCCCCGATGGTTTTTCGGCTTTGGTCAACTACCACAAATTGGACAAAGACAATCTTTCCAAACTTATTTACACCTATCTGGGCGATTGGATACGGATGTGCGAATCCAAGAAAAACAACCAAGAAAGCGGTGCAGAAGGCTTACTCAGTGCTGCCCTCAAACTCAAAGAAAAACTAGAACTGATACTCGAAGGCGAAGCTCCTTATGATATCTTTGTCCGCTGGAAAGCCCTCGAACAACAGCCAATCGGTTGGGAGCCCGATTTGAATGATGGCGTTCGCCTGAATGTTCGTCCCTTTGCCGAAGCTGGCATATTACGTACCAAATTCAATGTAAAATGGGGTATCGACCGTGGCAAAAACCCTCTCGGAACTCCTTGGGGCGAAATACGGGATAATGATTTACATAAGAGTTTGGTAGAAAAAAGAACTGCAAGAGAAAAAAATAATTTGTGGGTTAATAATTAATTATTTTTTAGCTTACAGTTGGTGTAAGTCAAAATAAATAATACCTTTGCAGTGGAAATAACATTTGACGATAAGAAACTGGAAAAATTAGCAAACGACGACCGTAAAATGCTAAAGGAATTAGGCGCAATCAGAGCAAAACTCTTCCGTAGACGTTTAACCCAATTGGGTGCTGCAAAAACATTGGAAGATGTCAGAAATCTAACCGGTAATTATCACGAACTTACAGAAACTAGAAAAGGTCAATGGGCTTGCGATTTAGACCAACCCTACCGTCTGGTTTTTACACCACAAGAAAGACCAATACCGGCAAATAATGATGGTCAATACCTTTGGCTCGAAATTTCAGGGTTTGAAATAATTGAAATAATTAACTACCACAAAGAAAAATAATCATGGCAAATCAAAATCAATACTTTCCGCAAACTGTTTCTCACCCAGGCGAAACATTAGAAGAAAAGTTGGAAGAAATGGATATGGGTCCAAAAGAGTTTGCCGTTCGTACCGGTAAACCCGAAAAAACGATTATTGCCGTTATTAAAGGCGAAAGTAGTATCACAGCCGATATGGCAGTGCAATTTGAAAGCGTTACCAAAATACCTGCACACTTTTGGATGAACAGTCAGCGCATTTACGATGAATTTGTAGCACGCGAAAAACGGAAGGAAATGATTGCTCAATCTGTAGAATGGGCAAGACATTTTCCTTTATCAGAAATGATAAAAAAAGGATGGTTAGCAGCTTGTTCTACTATGGAGGAAAAAACAATTGCTTTACTTTCCTTTTTCAGTATTAGCTCACCAGAGGCTTGGCAAAATTATTATTTTAATCAGGTCTTAAAAGTTGAATTCCGTATTTCCTTAGCTCACACAAAAGAGCCTTATGCCATTTCGGCTTGGTTGCGTAAAGGTGAACTACAAGCTGCTGGGATGGAAACACCAGCTTATTCCGAAAAAGCATTTAAAGAACTTTTGCCCGAAATAAAATCAGTGATGGCTGCACAACCTGACGATTTTTTTTATCAATTGCAAACTATCTGTTTAAAAGCTGGTGTAAAAGTGGTATATACTCCTTGTTTACCCAAAGCACCAATAAATGGGTCAACCCGTTGGCTCAACGATACGCCTTTTATTCAACTAACTGGCAGATTCAAAAGAAACGATGCTTTTTGGTTTACCTTCTTTCACGAGGCTGGTCACATTTTGCTACACGGTAAAAAAGAGATTTTTCTTGAAAATATTGAATATTCAGACAAATTAACCGAAAAAGAAGCACAAGCTGATGCATTTGCTGTAAAATGGACGCTCTCAGACGAAGAAGAAAGAGAAGTATTGGCAGCAATTCCATTGGACGAGAATGATGTTAATAGTTTTGCAAAAAAATTCAATACACACCCTGCCATTATTATCGGCCGATTCCACCACAAAGGATTAATTCCCTTTTCGGTGGGTAGAGAATTGATTGTGCCAATAAACATGGAAGATGAATTAGAAAATTAAAGAAGGTGAGTTGAGCAATTCAAAATAATTCATAAATAAGTTGCTATATTTCATTTTCATGTAAAATATATGCTATATTTGCAGAATAATTGCAAAAATAAACCACATTATGCTAATCCAATTCTCGGTTCGCAACTTCAGAACCTTCAAAGAAAAGGCTACACTCAGTCTTGTTGCTTCTAACTATGACAAAGATAGAGAAGTAGAAAATATTTCGGAAAATGCCACTTTCAATCTTCGTGTACTCAAAAGCGCGGTGATTTATGGTGCAAATGCAAGCGGTAAAAGTAAATTTATGGAAGCATTGCTGTTTATGCGCAGCTTTGCTATCAGTTCCTCACGGGAGAGTCAGAAAGGGGACGAGATTGAAGTTCACCCTTTCAAGCTGAACGTCGAAACCGAAACCGAACCAAGTGAATTTGAAGTTATTTTTACCTACAACGACGTAATGTATCGCTATGGTTTTGAGGCAAATAAAGAAGTCGTAGTTTCGGAATGGCTCTACTATAGACCCAAAACCAAAGAAATCGAATTATTTTTCCGTGACTATCAAAAATTTGATCTTCACACACGTAACTTTACTAAAGGTTCTCTTGCTGTAAAAGAAGGATTGGTACGTGACAATGCTTTACTGCTTTCATTGGCAGCACAACTGAACGATGCCACCTCAATTCAGGTACTAGAATGGTTTAGAAACTTAAAAATCATTTCAGGTTTAAAAGAAGAAGGCTATCAAGGATTTACAATGTCCCGAACCAAAGACCCTTTACACAAACAAAAAATACTGGAACTGCTTAAAGCAGCTGATTTAGGAATTCAAGACATTAAACTCGAAATGTTAGATATCGATGCTTTGCCGAAAGAAATGCCCAAAGAATTGAGAGAAAGACTTATCAAAGAATCGAAAGAAGAGAATGCTGAGATTTTTTCGGATATTATTACTACGCACAAAAAATACAACAATGCAGGGCAATTTATCGAAAATATTAATTTTTCGATGGACGATGATGAATCGTCGGGTACACAAAAGTTTTTTGCTCTGACTGGTCCTGTTTTAAATGTACTTGAAAGCGGTTTCACACTCGTTGTGGATGAGCTAGACTCTAAGTTACACCCAAACTTAATTTGTAAACTTGTTTCACTTTTTAATTCTAAAGAGTTGAATCCTAAAAACGCACAACTTATTTTCAATACGCACGACACCAATCTATTGAGTTCTGGCTTATTCAGGAGAGATCAGATTTGGTTTACCGAAAAAGATAAGTTAGGAGAAGCTCGTATCTATTCTTTAGCCGATTTCAAAACGGATGAAGTAAGAAAAACAGATCCATTTGAAGAAAATTATATTAGAGGAAAATATGGTGCTATTCCATTTCTTGATACGTTTGAAGATTTAATTCACAAAAACCTATCGTTGAAAAATGAGAATGAAAAATAAAAGTGCTGTACAAGCAGCAGAAAGGGAAAAACACAAACAAGAATTAAGAGCTAACAAACGCGCTGAACCAAACTTGGTGAGAAAAGAACCTGTTTTGAAAGTGAAACCTACAATTCTTATTGTGTGCGAAGGTAAAAACACTGAACCAAGTTATTTTAAACAATTCAGGCTATCTTCTGCCACCATTAAACCAATTGGAGAAGGATATAATACTATTTCGCTTGTAAATCGTGCCATACAGCTTTCGCAGGAAAAACCATATAACCAGGTTTGGTGCGTATTCGATAAAGATGATTTTTCGGTCAATGACTTCAACAATGCAATAGTACTTGCTCAGGCAAATGATTTCGGGCTTGCTTATTCTAATCAGGCATTTGAATATTGGATTATGCTGCATTTCGACGACCACCAAGGGGCTGGCATGCATAGACGGGATTATAATGATAAACTAAACGAATTGCTGAAACCATATAACGTAACTTACGATGGCGAAAATAGTAAAATCATTACTGAGCAAATATTTGAATTGCTTCAAGGAATTGATACTAAGTCGAAAACCTATCGAGTAGATCTTGCTATTGACCGTGCAAAAAGAAATTATAATTTGTTGCCACATACAAGCCCTGCACTCGAAGAATCTTCAACCACTGTATTTAGATTGGTAGAAGAATTATTGAAATACATCTAATAGACTACAGCATTTATGATAAAGTAATACAGGCACTACGGCAAGCCAAGTACCCCTGGCACAGTTAATAGTACGGTTAATATGAACCAACTATAAAACAAGATCCTGCTATCTGGCTTATTGGGGCGAAAAATGTGATGATGATTTACATAAGAGTTTGGAAGAAAAACGGAAAGCAAGAGAGACAAAATGATTTTTAAGTAGGTATAAATATCTGTAATAGAATAAATTGTATTTTGGTCGTGTCATTAATACCACGACCAAAAATGAAATAAAAAACAAACTATCGCATGAAAGACTTAACAAATTCAAACATAGAACGGCAAAATATCCTGAACAACAAATTTGCGTTGCAAAGTATTCATGATTACATTGGATTACCGGGTATGCTCTTTGATGGCGAGTATCGTTATACAAAAGAAATGTTAGCCGAGTTCTTTTCTGTTGACATTTCTACCATTAACAGATATTTATCGAACTACGAAGAAGAATTAAAACACAATGGATACATTTTAAGTAAGGGTAAACAACTGAAAGAGTTCAAGTTGCAATTTGGTCATCTCATTAATAAGACGACCAAAACTACGGCTCTGGGTTTGTTCAATTTTCGCTCTTTACTTAATCTTGCCATGCTGCTCAAAGAAAGCGAAAATGCACGTCTTCTTCGGAGTAAAATACTTGATATTGTTATAGATACAATAAATAGTCGTACTGGTGGCGGCACAAAATTTATCAACCGCAGAGATGCCAATTATCTACCTTCTGCATTGCAGGAAAGCAATTATCGCAAAGATTTTACCTCAGCACTGAGCCGTTATGTAGATATGGGCAATTACAAATACTCCTTATTTACGGATAAAATTTATCAATGCATATTCAAAGAGAATGCAAAAGAGTACAAGCAAATTCTCAAATTAGCCGAAAACGACAATGCCCGTGATACAATGTATGCCGAAGTATTGAATAGTATTGCTTCTTTTGAAACAGGGCTTGCTTATGAGTTAGAACAAAAATTTAAAGAATTTGGGCGTATGCTCGAAACAAGTGAAGTGGATCAGATATTCAATGAGTTTGCAAAACACCCGCAGCAACGACCATACATTGACGACGCAAGGATTAAAATGGCTTCGCGCGATATGCATTTTCGGGATGCATTGCACACAAAACTTCAAGAATACATTCAATCTGTTTCACCGGCCGATTTCGACCGTTTTCTGGGCGAACAAAGTGTTATCTTTGATGAACAATTGAAAGAAGCAGCCGATGTGATGAAACGCTTAAAACAAAGTGAATAGTGGAATGCATTTATTTTAAAAATATAGATGAGATTGTAGCCATTCACAAAAAAACAGTGGCTATTAGCGGTGGTGGGTCTGAAGGCATTATCGACCTCGGCTCAATAGAATGTGCTATCGACCAAATTCAAGACGATCTTTATTATCCTGAATTTGAACATAAACTTACTCATTTGCTTTGGGTAGCCAACAAATCGCACGGATTTATTGATGGAAACAAACGAATCGCCATTACAGCTGCTTCCATGTTCTTACTCATGAATGGGTATATGTGTGTGGCTAAAGAATTTATGTTTCGGATGGAAACAATAAGTTATCACGTGGCAGCAGGAAATATTGACAAAGACCTATTACTCGAAATTATCACTTCTATACTTTACGAGGAGGATTATTCAGAAGAATTGAAATTAAAGCTGATAGATGCTTTTTCGAAAAATGAAGTGGATATAAATAATGAATAACTGAACACTACAACAACAATCATATACAGCCCTCGTAATTTCCAGCATTCTCAATCAAAATGAAGAAGTAGGGCTTAGAAATTGGTTGGGTAGATTGGTCGAATTAGCATTAATAATTAAAATATGCAAGACTTATCCGAACAGTGGTTTTAGCGAGATACATAGTGGTATAGGTCTGGAGATAAATCAATTCAAAGTAAAAAGAATGTTGAGAAGTCTGGTCGAGAAGAACGTTTTAGAAAGTTCTGGTGGTACACGAGGTATGAAATACCAATTAAAGCAAAACTTGTAAGAAAAAGAGCATTTGCTTTAATTCTGCTTTAATTATTATGTAAGTTGGTGTTAGTCGTTGGTCGAAATAAACAAATACTGCAGTACACACTATTTAAAGCAAAAACTGTAAGAAAACATATAAATGCTTTATATAAGTGCTTCATACAATCATAATTTAGTATATGTATAATACTGATTATATGCGCTTTAAATGCATTGATATATTAAATGTACTATAAAACAAAATCTTCTGAAACTGATTTTTTTAAGGCACCTTGCAAAAAACAAACAAATAAAATGAGTATTTACGATAAAGTAATTCAGGCGCTACAACAAGCCGAGCAGCACAATAGCAGTGTTATGGTGAAGCCGGAAGTAATTCTTTGGCCTGACCCCGAAAGGCAATGGTCGGAAGTAATTCCGCAATTACAAGCAGCCCTACCACAGTTGTTGGTGTATGGTCAGTATAACGCTACTATAAAACAAGGTCCTGCTATCTGGATAAAATGCATGGTGGCAAAAACGCTTCCCGAAGCTAATTGGGATGAAAATGCAATACCTATTATTTATTTGCCTGGTATTGCTAAAGCAGATTTTCGTAATGTAGAAGTAGCAGGTCTTGAACTGCAACCTTTGCTCGAATACCAATATACAGGTACGCTATTTTTGCAAGAAAATGGCAAAGAATGGACAATTCTCGCCTTTGTCGAAAATGTGAATACAGGTCTTGGAGTAAGTGTAGTAAAAGATAGTGCCACCAAAGATGCATTAAAAAAATCCTTAGTGTCTATCTTTCAGGATAATGATGTATTAATGGGCAAATCAGTTATTGACGAACAATACCTCAACAATCAGCTGTTTCCCGATATTATACCTACTATTCTGAAATGGATGTGTAAAGGCGATGCCCTTTTACAAAATATGGAATCGGGTAAAAGAGAAATCTTTACGCAACTTTGTAAATCGGTGTATGATTTTGAACCTGATTACAAAAACATAAAAGCCATTGCTGAAAAACTGGGTTCACAGCGGAACGGTTGGAAGCAAGTGTGGCAATTGTACGCAACTGCACCCAAAAAATTCACCGAAATGGAGGAATTGCTCAGATTAGCTAAACCCGATGACTTAGGTACAGATATGTTTGCACTGCCACAGGAAAGCTGGCCTCAGGTAAACGAACAACAGGAAGATGAACTACGTGCAGCTTTTACAAAGATGGCAAAACTTCAACCCAAAGAAGCACTTGTTGCATTAAAAGCCTTAGAACAAAAACACCAACTACGTCGGTCATGGGTTTGGAGTGAATTAGGCAATGCTCCGTTGGCAAATGCATTACAGTTCTTAGTGCAAATGACGACTAAAACTACTGAATCGTTTCCATTTTCTAGCATTGACGATTTAAAGGAGTATTATATAACGAATGGTTATTCAGTTGACCAAACAATGCGTAAATCATTGGCAGCAGTAAAATCAGATAAAGATAAAACGGTAGTAAAACTGCTGATAAAAACCATTTATCAACCTTGGTTAGAGTCAATAACGCTGAAATTCCAAACCCTGATTGAAAAAGATGCTTCTATTTTTAGTGGTCAAGTAGCTGTTCCCGAAACAGAATCTTATGTGTTATTTGTTGATGCCTTACGCTATGAATTGGCGGAAGAATTCTGCAAATTAATAGCTAAATCAAACTATAAAGTAAGTTTAGAAACTGGCTGGTCTGCTATCCCAAGCCTCACACCAACTG
>JBBRHJ010000179.1:0-7888 GCA_038222885.1 Bacteroidales bacterium
AGTGGTTTGGAAAGCATATCAGGACGAATACCCACTTCCGGAGGGTTGGCAGCAACGAATTTCGTTGTACCAATTGTACCACATCCTGAATCACCATTTGCTGTTTGGCGGCTCGTATGGGCAGCAAGCGATGGAGATTGCTGTCCACTATACATGATAATATGTCCGTTCTCTAAAGTGAAACGGCAAAGGATATCACTTCGAAAATAGATTTTCGCTTATTATTTAGTACTGTATATTCCAATAATAAATTATTCCATTTATTATTGGAATAATTGCTTTCAAGTTGACATATTTTTGTAACTTTCACCGACTTAAAAAAAACCAACTAAACCAACCAAATGCGCGGATTCTCATTTTCATGGAAGCGATTAATAGGACTTACCCAGGTAAAACAACAAATAGCCAAAGGAACCGGTATACCTACCACCCGAAACGGATTGGAGCACAAGATTGGCAATGCGGTGATTAAAGCAATCTTCGGAAAAAAGTAAACCCTAACCTATGAAATGCCCCTCCTGCCAAGGCGAATGGACGCCCCCTAAAAATACATCGTTGAGCAAATGCCCGTTTTGCCAGACAGATATACTGCAAGCATTGAACAAGGAAGCAGAACAACTGACTCCCGATGTAATTCTAAGCAACATGTTGAAAGTACATGGCATGGAATTGTTGCAACACCCACAACGGCTTTCTGGCATGATCTCCGACCTATTTTCACATGACCAAAAATGCAAAAAACTTCTGTTGCTATCTGTAAAAGAGCAAGTGCCGCAAAAAATGGCTGGATTGAAAGATAGCAATGAGCAAGAAATGAGAGTGCAGGAAATACAGCACCGATTACAACAAGATGCCTTTCTGCATGAAGATGCTGCCAATAAAATAATTGATTATTGGCGTCAGGCTTTGGATTTAGAAAAATCGGATGATTCTTTTGAAATTGTTTGGGAACGAGGATTTTGTGGATTCCGTAATTCTGTTGGCAAAATGGTTACAGATTTAAAATATCATGATGCTGATGACTTTGTTAATGGATTAGCCATTGTTAAATTAAAAGGTAAATTGGGAATCATCGACAAAACAGGAACTGAACTAACACCATTGAAATATGATTTTATAAGTCCATTTTTTGAAGATCTGGCAATTATAAGACTGGATGGGAAAGCAGGATTTATTGATATAACGGGGAAGGAAGTCGTTTCATTGAAATATGATGAAGTAAATGATTTTTGTGAAGGTATTGCAATGGTTAAATATAATAATTTAGCCGGGTTTATTGATATAATGGGGAATGAAATAATTCCCTTGAAGTGTGATTTTACTAAATTTAACAAGGGCTTATTAAAAGTTGAAATTAATGGCAAGTGGGGCTTTATCAATATTAAAGGCAAGGAAATTATAATTATCAAGTATGATAATGTATGGGATTTTAAGGGAAATTTGGCAAGAGTTGAGTTGAAATCTAAATATGGGTTTATAGATAGTAAAGGTAAGATAGTTATTCCATTTATATATGATGACGCTGAGGATTTTTATGAAGATTTGGCAGGTGTAAAATTAAATGGCAAATGGGGTTTCATTAATAAAATCGGCGAATACAATGTTCCACTAATATATGAAGAGGTTGAATGTTTCAAAGATGGAATGGCACAGGTAAAATTAAATGGTAAATATGTATTTATTGATAATACAGGAAAAGTAATATACCTCTTAAAATATAATTCGAATGATATTACAGAAGGATTACTGAAAGTGATGCTAAAAGGCAAATTTGGATATATCAAAAAAACGGGAAAACAAGTTACACAAATTATATATGATGAGGCTGAGGATTTCTGTGAAGGTTTTGCAAAAGTAAAATTGAAAGGTAGATTTGGATTTATTGATAAAGCCGGAAAAGAAGTTACACAAATAAAATATGAGGAGGCCGGAAATTTTAGTGAAGGATTAGCAAAAGTCAAGCTCAATGGTAAATATGGGTTTATAGAAAAAACTGGTAAAGAAATTATTCAATTCAAGTATGATGGGGCAGGTAATTTCAGTAAAAGGTATGCATTGGTAAAATTAAACGAAAAATATGGGTTTGTTAATAATTTTGGTCAGGAAATTATCTCTCTCTATTATGACAAGAGTGATTTTAAAGAGGGATTTTTAAGTGTCAAAATTAAGGGCAAATGGAGATTTATTAATAAAACTGGAGAAATTGTGATCCATGTTAATTATGATTTTTTGGGTGATTTTAAGGACGGATTAGCAAAAGTGAAACTAAATGACAAATATGGATTTATTGATAAAGCTGGAGTTGAATTAATACCAGTGCGATATGATGAAGTTAAAGATTTTAAAAAAGGTTTGGCAAACGTTAAGCTAAATGGAAAATGGCAACATATCGACAGAAATGGCAACTATATCAATAACTATCTTCACGTGGTTGGGTAACAGTTCGCTGTACGGCAACATATCGACAGAAATGGCAACTATATCAATAACAAGTAACCTACAAATGAAAATATTAGAATTGCTAAATCAATTGATTGATATTTTGCCTTTCAATCAAAACAAAGACATTTCTTTTAGAAAAAATATTGAAGTGGCTCAAATGGATTTTTTAGATATGATCGCTTTAGTAGATGAGAATGATTTAAAATTATTTTTGCCTCTAAATGATGCGAGACTTTCAAAAAGGATGTTAATTCATCGATTCGGTCAAATATACTCGAAATTAAATGATGCAATAGGTTGTTATTATGAAGGAAAACCAAAAGATGCATATCGTAAAATTCACCAACTCTTAAATAACGTCAGTTATATCAAGAACTTGAGTGAAGATTATAAAGGTTTCTTGACCATTAAAGATTTAAGGGAATTTGATGAACTAAACTGGTTTAGGTTGCGAGAGATTACTAAAAAAGAAACAGAAATTCCTGAATCTTCTCATTTATTTCATCCTCCATTTGAAAAAAGAGGAAGAATAAGTAATTTTCGTTTAAGTATATCTGGATTTCCTTGTTTGTATTTGGGAGATTCAATAAATCTTTGCTGGGCGGAATTAAACAAAAACAAAAAGGATATTTATGCGAGCCGTTTCGCTTTTACTGGTAGTCAATCTTTTTTAAGGCCTTTAAATATCGCAATTCCAGAACCTTTCACAGAAGATATTTACAATCATGAAGATAATCAGGAGGTTAATTTGAGTTATGATGCTTTTTGTTTTTTGATTACTTTTCCGGTAATTCAAATGTGTTTATTCAGGGTTAAAAATGAAAATATTGATGATAAATTTAAGCCAGAATACATTATACCACAACTTTTAATGCAGTTCATTCGGGAGGAAGGATATTTTAATTCTGTTTTTTATTCGACTACAAAGGATAGTGAAAATAAGTCACTCAAAATAAGTCACAATCTGGTTTTACCAGTTAGAAAAATTAATGAAAATGACATAGGCTTTTGTCCTGAATTATTAAGAAATATTAAAGGAACTAAACCAATACTTGTAAAGAGTTTTGAAAAAATTGGTTTTGAAAAGATTGAAAACGAATTGCTAAGTATGGAAATTAATTTTATTGTTCCAAATGCTTAATTATTATGAAAGAATTTAAACTCACAGATAAAATAGAATTAAAGGTTGGCGGAAGCGTAATCGTTAAAAAGAAACTGGGCGAAGGTGGTCAGGGTGTTGTTTATTTAGTTGAGCTGAATGGCTCCGAATATGCGTTGAAGTGGTACACCCAACCTTGTAAGCAGGAATTTTACGACAACCTCGATAATAACATCCGGAATGGTGCGCCTACCAACGCGTTCCTTTGGCCGCAGTTTCTTACGGTTTTGAAAGGAAAACATTTCGGTTACATCATGGCTTTGCGCCCATCGGAGTACAAAGATTTCTCTCACTTTTTGTTGGCCAAAGTACGTTTTGCCAGTCTGTCGGCCATGAACAATGCCGCCCTGCAAATCAGTAATGCATTCAGGGATTTACACCGCAAAGGCTACAGCTACCAGGATTTGAACGATGGCAATTTCTTTATCCACCCGCAAACAGGCGAAGTGCTGATTTGCGACAACGACAATGTGGCTCCTTATGGCAAAAACCTTGGTATAGCTGGTAAGTGTCGCTACATGGCTCCCGAAGTAGTGTTGCATAAAAGCCTTCCCAATGCGGATACTGACCGGTTTTCGTTGTCTGTTTTGCTGTTTATGTTGCTGTTCAACAACCACCCGTTGGAAGGAAAACTGATTGCCGGTGTTCCATGCATGACCGATGAAAATGAACGCCGGTTTTATGGCAGCAGTCCTGTATTTATTTTCGACCCGAAAAACGATACCAACCGCCCGGTGATGGGAATTCACACCAATGCCATACGGCGTTGGCCAATCTTCCCGAAGTTTATACAAGAAGCTTTTATTCATGCTTTTGGCAGCGAATGTATTCACGAGCCGAACAAGCGGAATCCGGAAAACGAATGGCGGAAGTTATTTGTTCGTCTGCGGGACGAAATTGTGCGGTGCAGTTGTGGCGGCGAAACCTTTATCAATGTTAACGCACCTGAATCAATTTGCATTAATTGTGGTAAGAACTTAGGTAAACCATTGACCTTGAATGTTGGGCGCAACCGGGTAGTAATGTTTCCCGGACAAAGGATGTATAATTTCCACACCAAAACAGGTAGCGAAGATTTTACTACGGTAACTGGTGAAGTAATTCAAAATAAGAATAACTCTGCATTGTGGGGTTTGAAAAATTTAAGTGTCGATGTTTGGATTACAACCATGCCCGACGGCACTTCAAGGAATGTAAAAAACAATGAGGTTGTGCCAATTTACAAGGATGTAAAGATTGCCTTTGCCGGAGGGTTGAAAGGTGAGATTTTGGGATAATCGCCACGAAGTATTAACGATAATTATCAACGTATTAATTCTATAATAAAAAACCTATGAGCTTATTAGATGCAGTATCAATTCCGCGCCGAACAATGGTGCTATTTTTCTTAGTCGATACCTCCAGAAGTATGAGCGGAGATAAAATCGGAGCCGTTAACGAGGCTATTCGTGAAGTGATTCCCGAAATCAAAGACATTTCAGCCGAAAATGCTGATGCCTTGATCAAAATTGCTGTACTCGATTTCTCTTCCGGTGCGCGTTGGTTATATGAACGCCCTGTTGAATCAGACCAGTTTGTATGGAACAACCTCGAAGCCGGTGGGTTGACTGACATGGGAGTGGCTTTCAATATGCTGAATGAAAAATTGTCGCGCACACAGTTTATGGCCGATGCCATTGGTTCGTATGCTCCGGCAATCTTTATGATGTCGGACGGAGAACCTACCGACGAGTACAAAAAGGGATTGGAAGAATTGCGTAAAAACAAATGGTTTAAGGTTGGAATTAAAGTCGCTGTTGCTATTGGCGAAGGCGCCAACACAGAAATTCTGAAAGAATTTACCGGCAACGAAGAATGTGTATTGACAGTGCGTTCACCTCAGGCATTGCGCAAAATGATTCGTTTTGCCAGTGTTACCGCTTCGCAAATCGGAAGCAAAAGTTCCGGTGTTGGTGTAGGTGATAATCCACAAGACGCTAATCAAAAAGCAGCCGACTTTGCAGGGCAAATTAAGACATTTCAACAAGACAATACTGACCTGACTGATGTTCAGGAAGGTTGGTGATCAGATTTAAGCTGAAGTATATGTCAAAAATAGATGCGTTTCATGTAAGTGAGATTGGGGCTTCGCATGTCAAAGAGGGAAAACCTTGTCAAGACTTTTCGTTGAGTTATGAAAGTAGTGATTATGCTGTGGCGATTGTGTGCGATGGTCACGGAGGAAACAAATACTTCCGTAGCGACCGTGGTTCACGCATGGCGGCCGAACAAACTATGGCAGCCATTCAACAGTTTATGAAAAGCTGGTTTGCGAAGAATCAGAAAGGCGGAAAAGTAATTAATTCACTGTTTGCCGATCCTGAAAAATACATGAACCAGTTAGTGGCCAACATCATTTTGCGTTGGCGCGAATGTGTCGCAACCGATTACACCAGCGAACCGTTTTTAGAAAAGGAAACTGCTATTCTCACTCCCAAGGAATTAGCGGCAATCGGCGAAGAAGACGGACGGGTTACCGCATATGGAACTACTTTAATTGCGGCAGTACGAGCCGAAAAGTTCTGGTTTGGTCTGCATATTGGCGACGGAAAGTGTGTGGCGGTAAGCGACAGCGGTGAATATTCACAGCCCATTCCTTGGGACGAAAAGTGTTTCCTGAACGTGACCACCTCGCTATGTGATGCGCAAGCTATTGCACGTTTCAGAACCTATTTTGCCAAAGACAAGCTACCTGTGGCCATTTTTGTAGGTTCGGATGGAGTGGACGATACTTTTGGAACCGACGAAGCTTTGCACGGTTTCTACCAAACCCTTTTAAAACTCTTTAACGAAAATGGTCTGGAAAAAGCCAAGGAAGAACTAAAAGCCTACTTGCCAAACCTATCGGCCAAAGGAAGTCAGGATGATATTTCGATAGCGGGGATACTGATGAACAAAGAGTTGCATAAATGAAAAAACTCATGACACCAGAACTTACTATATTGCGCGATGAACTTGCCAGGATTACTATTCGCAATTGTAGTCAACTTCGTGGTTATATTTCTGATCTGGTACAAAACAGATCAGATCGGAATCTATTGATTTTATGTGCTAATTCTGGAATTCTTCTGGACTTTTTACAACATAAGGAGCGCGACTTCTACTTCATAACACAAATCAAAAATAAATTAGTTGAAGAATTCTTTTTTAATGATCAGGCAGCAGAAAAGGCCATATCCTATTGTAAGTTTCTTACTGAAAAAGAACAAGAAACTGAGCTAATACCATACAGGAAAGGAGACAAATGGGGTTTTTGTGATAGAAGTAAAAGAATTATAATTAATTGCGAGTTTGATTCAGTGAAACCTTTTAATGAAGGGGTTGCTGCAATAGGATTAAGATTTGCTCATTTCAAAAATCTTTTATGGGGTTTTATTGATTCAAATGGAACTATGATAACTAGCGTTAAATACAAATATATTGGGAAATTTAAAAATGGATTAGCAATAGTAAAAGATTTGAAATTTGGCTTTGTAAATATTTTCGGAGAGGAAGTTATTCCACTTAAATATGATTTTGTTAGACATTACAATAAAGATCTGAATCTAGTTGGTTTAGTTGAAGAATTCGATGATTCTTGGGGTAATAAATTAGTATTTTGGAAGTATGGACTTATTGATAAATTTGGAAATGTAATCATTGATATAAATTATTCCGAATTTGGGTTTTTGTATAATGATATGGCAATTGTACGCCTGCAAGATTATAAGATTGATTACACCTTTAATTCATGGATTGGCATTGATAAAAAAGGGAATAAAATCAGCGATATAAAATATGCTATGGTGTCTTCTTTAAAAGAAGGATTAGTAAAGGTTGGATTAGAAATGTCCAGAAAAGAAGGTAATAAAATGGTCTATTTGGGTATTTATAGATGGGGGTTTATTGATACATCTATGAATGAGATTATTCCATGTAAATTTGCAAATGCATTCGATTTTCATGAAGGGCTAGCAAAAGTCTCTAAACGTGTAAAAGTTCATAATTCTTTTTCTACTCGTGAAAAATGGGGTTTTATAAACAATAAAGGTAAGATTATTATACCGATACAATTTGAAGGTGCAGATAACTTTCGCGAGGGACTGGCTAAAGTCAATATTAAAGGAGAAATATGGTAATTGTTTACCTGGTTTTAATCGGTAATAAAATTGTGCCCCTCAAAGGTATTGCATAATTCTGTCAGTATGCACCGTTTATTCTTTCTTGCCGTTGAAATAAAGCCTTCAACTCTGGCATATATTTCAGCCC
>JBBRHJ010000180.1:0-7817 GCA_038222885.1 Bacteroidales bacterium
GGTTCGTTGGTATCATGTATTTTATGGTGTCTGTCCCATAATGAATAATACAAGCCCACTTTCAAACCCTGTTTATGAGCCGAAGTCACTATTTTTTTAAGCAAATCATCCTTGAACGGTGTATTTTTAACCGTGTAGTCAGTCTGTTTTGAGGGCCAGATACAGAATCCATCGTGATGTTTGGTAACTATAACTATATATTTCATTCCTGCCGCTTTGGCAACCCGACACCATTGGTCGGTATCTAAATCGGTAGGATTAAAGGCTTTGATATCCAATGTGCCATCGCTCCATTCTTTATCATAATAAGTATTAATTCCAAAGTGAACAAACATTCCAAACTTTAAACTCATCCATTCTTTTTGTGCAGGGGTAGGTTCAGGCATCTTACTATTTTCAAATAGTTGGGCTTTAAGGATTGTTGAAAATATTATTGTTGCCAATAAAAATAAATATTTCATTTGTCTACCTAAAGTTATTAAGGGTGAATATAAAGAATCAATGACTGTATTATTGACGTAAACTAAAATACAAAACCTTAACTCGTGTAAATTTTTATTGAAAATAATTTTTTACTTTGTTCTTTCAAAAAATACATTAATAATAATTCATAATTCAATGTCGTTTAGTTAAGCGATACTATAAAAATCTGACCTCTCTCTATATATCACTCTCCAAAGGAGAGGGACTTGAATTAGTAACGTATTATTTCAATTTTGAACAATTTAGTTCCCTCTCAAATACTTTCTTCCTTTTTCTTTCTCCTCTTGGAGAAAGTCTCCGCCAATTGGCGAGGATAGAGGTCGCCAAATGGCTTTGGAGAAATCTGGATATTCTTATTATTCTACCATAATTTTGCTGCTCCTCAACAATTTAACTACGAGTGGCGATATTATTGTGAATATCAAAGTTTACTACATTAAATTATTCTTTCCACTTAATGCAAAAAAACTAATAATTTAACTTATTCTTTAGGGATACATATCCTTTTTTTCGTCTTGAAATTTAAGTGATTTTGTTGCAATTGGAATCCACGATTTCCGCAGATCCCAACAAAAAAAATAAATATGCCCGAACAGCATACTTACGAACCATTTAAACAGCATTTAGTTTAGATTTTTTTAGGTTTGTGTTTTTATTCCTGATTGAAACTTACAGAACGAGATAATATCTTTGATATAATTTTTAATTTTGATTAAGGTTATTAGTTTTAATTTTCGTCGTACATTTGATTTTAAATTTGAATTACGCAACATCGTTAACTATTACTTACAATAAATCTATTATATAACAATTAAAGAATCAAACATGAATCTTACAAAAAAAAGAAAGACAAAGTATGAAGCGGGGAGAGTTCTGCTTTTATTACTATTATTTTGCAGTACATTTGCGATAAGTGCATATTCGCAATCCAAAACAATTACCGGTACAGTTTACGACGAAAAGGGTGAAACCATTATCGGAGCAAACGTTTTGGTAAAAGGTAAAACCACCGGAACTATTACTAATATTGACGGCAAGTTCAGTATAAATGTACTGCCTGATGATAAAATTGTAGTTTCCTATATTGGTTACAATTCACAGGAAATAAAAGTGGGTGCTCCCAACTTTTACAAAGTAACTATGAGTCAGAATTCACAAAACTTAGAAGAAGTAGTAGTAGTGGGTTACGGAACGGTAAACAAACGTAGTTTCACAGGTTCGGTATCCTCTGTGAAATCGGATGACCTTACTGCACTGAAAACTATGTCGCCCACTCAGGGTTTGCAGGGACGAGCCACTGGAGTGAATGTAACTACTGCGTCTGGTATGCTTGGTGCACCTACTAAAATTAATATACGTGGAATTAACTCCATCAATGCAGGAACTTCTCCTTTGTGGATTATCGATGGAGTTCCTATCTATTCAGGTGGCGGATTGGAAGCAAGTTCGAGCACTGTGTCACAAGACCCCATGTCAATGATAAATCCCAATGATATTGAGACCATGGAAGTGCTGAAAGATGCAGCTGCTACAGCCATTTATGGTTCACGTGGTTCAAATGGAGTAATTATCATCACCACCAAATCAGGTAAAAAATCAGCTAAAAAAGGAAATATCAATGTGGATTATAATACTGGATTCAGTGATTTAACCCGCACGCCGTCTCAGGTTGGATTTGCCACCACAGAACAATGGATAGCTCTGGCCGACAAAGCCATTCAAAATCAATCGGGCATAGCTAGTGCTTTGTTTCAACCTTCGCAAACTTTAGATCCCGGCAAAGTACCTTTCTCGCCTTTATCACGCGAACAGGCATTGGCTACTAACTCCAATTGGTACGATCAGGTAGTGCGTACAGGTCAGTATCATGATGTCAACATGAACATGTCCAAAGGTTTTGAAGGTGGTTCCGTATATACTTCATTTAATTATCGTACAGACAAAGGCGTGTTGAAAAACAACGATATGGATCGTATAACAGGTCGTATAAATGGTGAATTTGAAGCCATGAAAAATTTTCGAGTAGGAACAAATATTGCGTTTTCGTACTCGCACAATAACCGCGTTAAAACTGGTTATGCAGGTGCCATAGGAGGTGGCGGCGGATCAACCGGTGCTTTTGAATCAGCGAACCGCAATGCCATGCCATGGATGCCTATTTACGATGAAACAAATCCTACTGGTTATTGGAGTGCCCGTTCTGGGAACTTGGCTGCCAACAACGACCGCCGATTTTTGCAGGATTATGTAGATCAGTACCGTATTACTGGTAATACATTTGCCGAGTTCAAAGTGGTTGCAGTAAAAGGCTTGTCGGCACGTACCGAGTTCGGGGTGGATTATCTCAACAATTCGTCGGTTGATTGGCGGAGTGATCTATTGACAGAAGATAAAAAAAGTTACGCTATGGATCAAAACAGTACGCGCCGTGTAATTAACTACAATGCATATTTAAAATACAACAATACTTTTGGCATACATTCATTCAACTCTGTATTAGGTACAGAGTCGATGCGAATGATGGGCTGGACACGTAAGATGGAATCAAAAGGTTTGAAAGGCACATATCCGCAATTAGGCGAACTTCCGGGAACACTGCTTTCGATGAGCTCAAGATGGTCGGATGAGGATTATTTACGTTCATATTTCTTCCGTACTGATTACCGTTTACTGGACAAATACGTTTTGGCTGTAAGCTATCGTTTGGATGGTTCTGCCAAGTTTTATGGGGCTGATAAATGGGGTCCATTTGCCGCACTTTCTGGTGCTTGGTTGATTTCAGAGGAAGATTTTTTCAGTTCAATGCGCAATACCATCAATCAATTGAAACTCAAAGCAAGTTTTGGTCAAACCGGTAATAATTCTATAGGTAGTAATAGATTCAATACTAATTATAGGAATAGCAGTTCATTACGCTATGGCGACGTTACATATACAAGTTCTGGTACGGAGGTATCTAATCTTGGAAATAGAGATTTGACTTGGGAAACGACCAGTAATTACGATACAGGTATCGATTTCGGATTTTTAAACAATCGTATCTCCGGTTCTTTAGAATATTATTACAAGAAAATATCCGACATGTTACTAGAGGTTCAATTACCTATCTCAACAGGTATAGGTGGTAATAAAATATATGGTAATATTGGTGATTTGGCTAATTATGGTGTTGATTTCACAGTAACCAGCACCAATATTGATAAAAAGAATTTCAAATGGACAACGACCCTAAATATTTCTTCAAATGATAATAAGGTCTTAAGTTTGACTCCCGAAGTAAATAAAGGTGGTAAGGGTGTAGGATACAGTTCAGGAACAAGAAACGTAACCGGTAATAAAATGGGGACATTCTTTATGGCCGATTATGCCGGTATCGACCCCGACAAAGGCGTGGAAATGATTTGGGAAATTGACCAAATCGAATACAATGCAACTGGTAAAACGATTAAAACAGGACGAAAAATTCCTGCTACACAAGCTAATGTAACACTGAATAATTACTTGTTTCAGGATAAAACCATTATCCCTAGTTATTTTGGTGGTTTGAACAATAGTTTTAAAATTTACAATTTCGATGTAAACTTATTTTTCACATTCTCTGGTGGAAACTACATATATAACTATAACATGAAAAGAGATTCGTATGTACATAACGGACAAACAGTATTGTTAGCAGATATGGTAGGTAATACTTGGGAACCAGGCAAAACTGATGCCACATATCCTTATCAATCTTGGGGTAGCAAATATCCGAATGCAGCATGGGAAAGCACAGCCGATGATCCAAATTTAGAACCCGGAAATAAAAAGGGTTGGTGGGCAGCTACCGGTGCTGGCGATGCAAACTACAATTTAGAGACACAAAATCATTCGAAATTTTTGTATAAAGGTGATTTTATTCGTTTGAAAAACCTGTCGATTGGCTATTCGATTCCTAAAAAAGCTATTTCGAAACTCTCTTTAGAGAATCTTCATATTTCTGTACAGGTATCAAATTTATTCACTTTTACACAATATCCAGGTTATGATCCCGAAGGAGCAACATGGGTAGATGCTGCTGGAATTCCAAATACACGAACTATCAGTTTTGGAATATCAGCCAAGTTGTAATTTGAAAAATCAAGAAAAATAACGATTATAATAATATAATGAACAATATGAAAAAAATAAAATATTCAATTCTAGTATTGCTTACCGTTTTTTTTACGGCTTGCGATAACGATAAATTTTTTGAAGTGCAACGTGCGCCTGAAAGTCCCTGGAATTCCGTACAAGACTTGGAATTTGCAGCAGTTTC
Source organism: Bacteroidales bacterium (assembly GCA_038222885.1). Classification (GTDB taxonomy): domain Bacteria; phylum Bacteroidota; class Bacteroidia; order Bacteroidales; family Paludibacteraceae; genus Paludibacter. The sequence continues at coordinate 4,781 of JBBRHJ010000180.1, forward strand.
TCCTTATGCCGCTATGATGCAAGGTGGTTGGGGTGCGATTCAATCGAACCATGCATTGAATCAGGTAATTATGTCCGATTATTTCCGCTTTTTGGGTAATGTGGAAGGATATGCTACCGATCAGGTTTACAAACGTAGGTTTCAGGATAAAGTGGCTGATGTAGAAGCTTTGTATAAAAAACTTTACTATGTTATTGGTTTGGCAAATACTGGATTAGAAGCCTATCGGACGACTAACGACAACCCATTTCCTTTTGCTACCGACGATGATAAGCAGAAAAATGTAAAACGCATCAAAGGCGAATTGTTATTTATGCGTGCTTATGCTTATTATCATCTGGCAATTAATTACTGTCCTGTCTATGGTTATGGAAGTAATAATGATACTAAAGTTTTAGTAAAACGTGACAAAGCAACTTTTTCGAGCATTGAGGCATTAGACAATGCGCCTGTATCCACTGGCGAAATATATGATTTGATTGTATCCGACTTAAAAGAAGCAAAATTGTTGTTGCCTGAAGATTATACTGAAGGTATGCATGCATCTTACGATTCGCGGTCTCGAGCCAACAAATGGGCAGCTTCTGCATTTTTAGCTCAGGTTTATTTTACCATGCAAAAATTCACCGGTGCTGAAAGTGCTTTGACCGAATTGGACGATGTAATTGCCAATGGAGGTTATTCGCTAGAAGCCGATCCATTTACGAATTTCAACAATCAGGATATTTTAATTAAAAAAGCAAACAATAAAGAGGTGATTTTTTGGGCATTCTTTGCAGATAATATATTATCACCTACTACTCACAATGCTATTCGTTTTACACACTTTAACAAATGCGGTCGTGATGCCAGGAATGGTGGAAATGGAAATAATAGTGGCGGTTCTAGTCCGACTTGGAGTAATTTCCAAAGCTGGATTCAACTTACATTAGCCAAAAATGCATTAGTAGATATGGGTTGGATGAATGCTGATGGTTCAGAACCAAACACAGCTAAATGGGATAAACGGTATAACAATCCGGGCACAAGTTCGAGTTATGTTAATCAATATGGTTTATTTTATCGCTACGAAGGTGCATATGCAGATACAACTGCTTATAGGATTGCTAAAGGCATCAAACAATTGGGAAAACGAAAATCTGCATCTGACAATGGGAAATACATTGTTGACCCTAAATATGCAGGTTTAATTGGAACTGAAGAACCAGTTGTTTTAGTTAATAAATATTTTAGAAGTACCGACGGACGATTACAGAACATACCGTTGATTCGCTTGGCCGAACTTTATCTGAATCGTGCCATGATTAAGAAAAAAGCGAATATTGGCGGTTGGGCTGCCGATTATAATCTAGTAGCTAAACGTGCTTGGAATGCTACTTTAGCAGGTTCGGCTTATATTGATAAAAGCGATGCTGATATATCAGAACATATGTTATTGGTAGAACGCTGGAAAGAATTGGCTGGCGAAGACAGTTGGTATATTCCTTTCTGCGAAGCACTTGGACTCGAAATTGGGCAGGGAGATAGAATTGCTGTCGACAACACATTAAACATAACAGCACCATACACTGACCAGTACTGGAAAAATTGTATTCCGCAAGGAGAGATAGATTTCCAAAACAAATAAGATAAGATAAAATAAAAGAAAAATAAATCAAGCCTTAACACACATTAAGGCTTGATTTTTAATAAATAACTACTTGTGATGAAACGTAATTTTCTTTTATTACTCATTTTAGTTTTCGTACTCTGTGTATCGGCTTCTCAACTGCCTTTAGACAAAAATATGCCTGTGATTTCCATCAACGACGATTCACAGTTGGGTATTTTAAATTCTCGTATGGGCAGTCGGTTTTCGTTCAATTTTTTTAGTGCGAAACGTGGTTTACAAACCGGTGCATTAGGTTTTGATGCCGATGAGTTTACGGAACTATTGGTGGGAATAGAGCAAGATGGAAAGTTCGAAATCATGCGACTTTCGAACAACCTGCTCAAATCTACTTATTTGCAAAACCAACAACTCACATTGGCTATGACGGGTATGCAATTGAAAGGCATTTCGAGCAAAGGGCTTGAAGTTTCGGTAACTGTGGTTTCACCTTTTACACCAGCCAAAACATTGGACGAAACGCAAGCCATCAAAGTACAAATTGCACCTTATTTCTATCTGCTGGTAAATATTCAAAATACAAACTCGCAGCCTGTAAAAGCGCAGTTGTATTTAGCTTTGAAAAGAATACCCACCAATCCGGTTATGGAATACGTCGTGTGGGGTTATGGTTTGGGACGAGTAAAAAATGAAATTTATTACAAAGATAACGGTACTGGTTTGATTGCTTTGGAATGTTTGACAGGCGATGCGTTAGGATTCGAAAAGGAAGCTTTTACAGGACTCCGAAGCGATATTCAAATTCCTGCTAGTGGAAATGTCGATGTAAATTATAGCTATTCTACTTATCATTCTGGTAAAGTGCAGCGCGACAATCGTATTCAGCAGGATTTGAAGTTTTATTATACCACGATTTGGAAAAATATTGACGAAGTGAAAGCCTATGCCAAAGCAAATTTTGATAAAAATATGACTTTGTCGGCTGCTTTCGAAAATTTGCTGCTGCGCTCGACATTGTCGGGTCAGGATAAATGGATGATGGCGTTAACTTTTCATGCCGATATTGCCAACACATTTTTGTTGGTCGATAATTTAAAACGGCCTTATTTTTATTTGTTAGAAGGACGTTTCAAGCATCAAAGCACGGTGGATGTGGCACACGAAACTGAATTGGTGGCACTGTTCAATCCATGGCGATTAAAAATGCAATTGCAGCAATGGACTAACTATATTGCTTTCGAACGGGTGGAAGTAAAACCTTCGCGTGGGCGGAAAGCTTTTTATCAAGGTTATAGTGCCGCAGAATACGGACCATATCTAATGCATGACGTGGGCAGTTTTCCGTATATCTGTGAAACTGCTGAATACGATTTTGGACCTTATATGGCTGCCGAAGAAAACACCAATTTTGCTATATTGCTTTATTGG
>JBBRHJ010000181.1:0-7780 GCA_038222885.1 Bacteroidales bacterium
AACCATCGTTTTGCGTTTTGAGCCTATTTCGTCTAAGTATTTTTGATGTTCGATGGCATAAATACGTGAACGAAGTTCGACCATCGCTTTGGCTTTGTTCTTATGTTGCGACTTTTCGTCTTGACATTGAACCGTAATTCCTGAAGGAATATGAACCAATCGGATGGCAGAATAGGTAGTGTTAACTGATTGTCCACCAGCGCCTGATGAACAAAAAGTATCAACGCGTACATCAGATTCTTTCAAATCAATATCAAATTCTTCCGCTTCGGGTAGTACTGCAACAGTGGCAGCCGAAGTGTGCACACGTCCTTGAGTTTCGGTTTGCGGTATGCGTTGTACCCGATGAACTCCCGATTCGTATTTCAACGTTCCATAAACATTATCACCCGAAACTGTAAATATTACTTCTTTATAACCTCCTGATGTTCCATCCGATATATTTGTTATTTCAAGTTTCCAGCGTTTGGTTTCGCAGTATTTAATATACATTTTAAAAAGATCACCGGCAAAAATGGCTGCTTCATCGCCACCTGTGCCACCTCTAATTTCGACAATAGCATTTTTGTTGTCCTCTGGATCAACTGGAATAAGTAATAATTTGATTTGTTCCTCAAGAACTGGAATTTTAGGTTCAATCTCATCCACTTCCGATTTTGCCATTTCACGCATTTCAGAGTCAGTTTCGGAATCAAGCATTTCTTTGGCTTCAGCTAAATTTGATAAGGCAATTTCGTATTCATTTTTTTTCTCTAAAATCCTTTGTAAATCGTGATATTCCTTATTCAGTTTCACGTAACGTTTCTGATCTGAAATTACCGAAGGGTCAGTAATTAAGGTCGAAATTTCATCAAATTTATGTTGTAATCCTTCTAATTTTTCTAATAAGTTTTTCTCAGCCATTGTATATTTAGCGTTCAGTGTTATGTGTTTAGTGTTCAGTGTTTAGTGTTTAGTGTTTAGTGTTCAGTGTTTAGTGTTTGGTGTTTGGTGTGTTCAGTGTTTGAAGAGTTAAAAAGTTTAGAATTTGAAATTTTAGCATGTGCTTTGCCTTTGCTTCCACCTTCTTAAATTGTAAATCGTAAATGTTTAAATTGTAAATTCATTCGCTTCTGCCTTATTTCACCGTTTGTCTTTTCTCCGCCTCATCTTTTAAATTATTCATCAAAGTTTTGAATCGCCATTCCATGATGTGCGTAAAAGTGTATTTAGTAACAAATATATTGAAGAACCAACCAAACTTCACTTTTGTTTCCAAGCTTATATAGCAGCCTTTTTCGTCTACAGGAATCATGTTGAAATCGCCAGTAGTTTTTGCTAAAAATGCATCAGAATACAATACATTAATACTGACATTGACTTTGCCGTCAGCGGAGGTTTTTTTCAACATGTTGCTATTTACATGTATCTCAGGAAAACGTATTACCTTAGGCACAATCACCTCGCCAGTAGCTTTTATCAGATCATTTTTTTTGTCGTATTCAGTTGTTTTGAAGTTAAATACGATTATTTCATCTTTCTCGCTTCTCAGTTTTAGCCCTTTTAGTCCCCATAGCATCAATGCGTCCAAGTCGTATTTGGTTTGATAGAGGAAATCATCAATTACCCGATTCATTACTTTTGCAGGCGCTTTTACCCAAATTTTAGTGAAGCTTACAAATTCTCCATTGTTATAAGTGGTTGATATAGAATCTTTACTGTTGGCGAATGCGAAAGTAGAAAACTGTAAAAATACGAATAGAACACAAAGGTATTTCTTCAATTTGCTGAATTTTATTTCATTTGTAATGTCGTACTTATTCAATTTGAGCATATTTTTTCAGCTGCAAAATTACCCATTTTTTATTTCAATTGAAAATGTTCGCTTTTATTTTGCTTATATAATTTAATTGAATGCCTTATCTCATTCAAATACAATGTGTTATGTGTCTATCAAAATTGTGATTTTATCTTTCGACAAAGACAGTTTATAAAATGAATACCAAAAACACATTCGCTAAATTGAAATTCAGGCTAATATTCCTACATTTGTAACTTTAATATTCAACTGTATAAGTTCTAAAAAAATGCAACCATTAGCAGAAAGATTACGCCCGCAAACCCTTGATGATTATATCGGTCAGAAGCACTTAGTAGGGCCGCAAGCTATACTTCGTCAGATGATTGAGACTGGATATATCTCCTCGTTTATACTTTGGGGACCTCCGGGTGTGGGGAAAACTACCTTGGCTAAAATTATTGCTCATCGGCTGGAGCGACCATTTTATACTTTGAGTGCAGTAACTTCAGGTGTAAAAGATGTACGTGAAGTAATTGAAAAAGCCAAGCAGTCGCGGTTTTTTTCGCAAGGTGGAAATCCCATCATGTTTATTGATGAAATACACCGATTTAGCAAGTCGCAGCAGGATTCACTGTTGGGAGCAGTTGAAAATGGAACGATAACACTGATTGGCGCTACGACTGAAAATCCTTCCTTTGAGGTAATTACTCCATTGCTTTCGAGATGTCAAGTGTACGTGCTGAAACCGCTTGAAGATGCCGACTTGATGGAATTAGCACAAAGAGCCATTACAACTGATATTGAACTGAAAAATCGTGAAATACTTTTTGAGGAAACCGAAGCCATGTTGCGTTATGCAGGAGGAGATGCTCGTAAGTTGCTCAATATTATTGAATTAGTTTGTAATTCTACTGTTGGAAATCCAGTACGAATTAGCAATAAAATCGTTACCGAAGGATTGCAGCAAAATCCTATGGCGTATGACAAAGACGGTGAACTACATTACGATATTATTTCAGCTTTCATCAAGTCGATACGTGGGAGCGATCCAGATGCAGCTGTTTATTGGTTGGCTCGCATGGTGGCAGGTGGCGAAGATCCAAAGTTTATTGCACGAAGGCTGGTGATTTCGGCTGCCGAAGATATTGGTTTGGCTAATCCTAATGCTTTGCTGTTAGCCAATGCTTGTTTCGATGCTTTGCAAAAGATTGGTTGGCCCGAAGGTCGGATAATTTTATCGCAAACAACCATCTATTTGGCCACTTCACCCAAAAGTAATTCGGCTTATTTAGCTATTGATGAAGCACTTGCTTTGGTGGAACGTACTGGTAATCTGCCTGTGCCACTCCATTTGCGAAATTCACCTACCAAGTTGATGAAGGATTTGAATTATGGGAAAAACTATAAATACTCACATGATTATCCCAATCATTTTGTAAATCAGCAATACAGTCCTACTGAACTTGAAAATCTGTCTATATGGAAACCACAATCCAATGCAGCCGAACAAAAAACTGCTGAATGGTTGCGGTCTTTGTGGAAAAATAGGTTTTAGGAGTTTTATTGTTTAAAGAGAATTCTCAACAATAAGAATGAATTGAAATTATAAAATAGAAATCGATTATGGCATATTATCAATTAGTTACTACACAAAAATTACCTGTTTCCATCAACGAGATATGGGAATTTATTTCAGCTCCAGACAATTTGAAGGGAATAACGCCCAAGCAAATGGGTTTTATTGTAACAAGTAATTCGGGTGGTGGAAAAATGTATCCAGGCATGATTATTACATACAAGGTGAGTCCCTTGTTTGGTATAAAACTAAATTGGATGACAGAAATTACCCATGTAAAAGATCAGGAGTATTTTGTGGACGAGCAAAGACAAGGTCCTTACTCCATGTGGCATCATGAGCATAAAATAGAAGCGATTGATGGCGGTGTATTGATGACAGATATTCTTACTTACAGTCCACCTTTCGGTTTTTTGGGTGCAATTGCTAACTCGATATTGATTAAAAATAAGATTAAACAAATATTTGATTTCAGAACAGTTGCTTTGGAAAAACGCTTTGGAAAATATACTTTATGAAAATACTACTCACTGGTGTAACCGGATACATTGCACAAAGATTATTGCCTGTTTTATTGGAAAATGGGCATGAGGTTGTTTGTTGCGTAAGAGATAAAAACAGATTTAACAGCAAAAAATATTCAACTACAAATCTCACAATAATAGAGGCGGATTTCCTGAAAGTGGAAAGTTTACAGCACATCCCAATTGATATCGATGTGGCTTATTACCTTATACATTCCATGTCGACGCTAAGCGGCGACTTTGAAGATATGGAAGAAATATGCGCCACTAATTTCAAAAATCGTATTGAACAGACTAATGCTAAACAAGTTATATACCTGAGTGGAATTAGTAATGCCGACGATTTATCAAAACATTTATCGTCGCGAAAGAATGTAGAAACAGTTTTGTCAGGTTCTAAATTTGCACTCACCACCTTGAAGGCTGGTATTATAGTAGGGTCGGGGAGTGCTTCGTTTGAAATTATTCGCGATTTAGTGGAGAAATTGCCTTTTATGATCACGCCTCGTTGGCTACAAACAAAATGTCAGCCCATCGCTATTCGAAATGTGCTGGAATTTCTCATTGGAGTAATTACTAAAACTGAAACATACAATCAAAGTTACGATATTGGAGGCCCCGATATTTTGACTTATAAGGAAATGCTGTTGCGATTTGCAAAAATACGAGGTTTAAAGAGGCGCATCGTAATTGTACAAGTCATGACTCCCAAAATTTCGTCTTATTGGTTATATTTTGTTACTTCTACCTCATACGCCTTGGCCAAGAATTTGGTAAACAGTATGAAAATTGAAGTCATTTGCCAGCCCAATAATTTAGAAACACTATTGGGCATCAAATGTATAGATTATGACACTTCCATTAAATTAGCCTTCGGCAAAATAGAACAAAACCAAGTACTTTCAAGTTGGAAAGATGCCCAAACAAGTAATATAATTAGTGAAGGTATTGCTAAGTTTATTCAAGTGCCTGTGAACGGTTGCTTTAAAGATATCCGTTCTGTTCAGCTTAAAGACAGCGCTGCATCTCTGGAAAGAATATGGGCCATTGGTGGAAAAACTGGTTGGTATTATGGTAATTGGCTTTGGGAAATGCGTGGTTTTATCGATCAAATATTTGGAGGAGTCGGTATGCGAAGGGGTAGAAAAAGTGAAACAGAAATAGTTTCAGGTGACGCTCTTGATTTTTGGCGAGTACTTTTAGCAGACAAAGATGAAAAACGACTGCTGCTTTATGCCGAAATGAAACTCCCAGGCGAAGCTTGGCTCGAATTCAAAATTGACAAAAATAATATACTTACACAAACAGTCACCTTTCGGCCGCTGGGCTTAATGGGTAGATTGTATTGGTATTCAGTCCTTCCGCTTCACGGATTCATTTTTAAAGGAATGATAAATAATATAGCGGAAAAAAAATTATAGTGCATCGTTAGCAGTATTTTAAGAATTCTTATAGTCTGGAGATCCCCACCAACAATGATTTGTACGCTGCATGCGACTATCATTTGGTAACAATTATAAAAAAGAGACGAAGAATAATTAATTTCTACTTTTTTAGCTTATGAGATATAGAGAAATAGAAAATGAAATAGGATTGATTGAATTGTTAAACAATTCATTTCAAATTTCGCAAATAGCATTTCAAAGTGTTGATTTTACAAGTGTAGAAGAGCTATTAGAAAATAAGAGTTTTACTGATTGCATCTTTCTTGGTTGTAAGTTACCTGACTCTTTTGGAAAATTTCTAAAAAAGGATAATTTGATTTTCCCACAAATAAATACTCCATATAATCCATATAATAGTTCCTTGTATACTTGCGATACATTATATGGTCAATATGTACTTGGCGAGCCAGAAAGTTATGAGAATACTTTAGATAGAATAGTGTATAATCACTATTTAGCTACTGGAAAAGAACCGAATGACATAAAAGAAACATTATCAAGAAGATTGCACGATCATGCAATTTCTGATGCACTTTACGATTTTTTGGAGCAATATGAAGAAAAGAAAATCGTAGCGATAATGGGTGGACATGATTTATCGCGTGATGACAAAGATTATTTAGAAGTTGCAAGGATTAGTAAGAAACTTACAGAGCTAGGGTATTTAATGATTTCGGGAGGCGGTCCAGGAGCCATGGAAGCTACACACTTAGGAGCTTATTTTGCTGATAAAGATGAAAACCAGTTGAAAGAAGCAGTTGATATTCTGGCCGAAGCTCCAACTTATAAGGATAAATTTTGGCTAGATAAAGCATTTCGGATTTTACGAGAATATCCAAGCTCAAAATATGAAAGTCTTGGAATTCCGACCTGGTTATATGGTCATGAACCGCCCACACCATTCGCAACCAAAATTGCTAAGTACTTTGAAAACAGTATTCGAGAAGAAGGTTTATTAGCAATTGCAAAAGGAGGTGTTATTTTTTCTCCTGGTAACGCAGGGACGATTCAGGAAATATTTCAGGAAGCAAATCAAAATCACTATTTAAGTTTTGCTTATGCGAGTCCCATGGTTTTTTTTAACAATGCGTATTGGACAGTTGATCGCCCTATTTATCCCTTATTGTGTAAAATGAATGAAGAGGGAAAATATAAGAATTTGATATTATCGAGTTATGACAGCAAAGAAGATGTGGTTTCGGAAATCTTGAAATTCTCATCAAAATAACTTTAGAATGAAACATTCAGCCAATTATTATAGGAATGAATTATTGTCAGATTAATGATAAAAACTATGCAAGATTTAAGTCTTATATATTATTCTCCAACAGGAACTACACAAAAAATTGTTAGAGAGATTGGTCGAAATTTGGGATTAAAACTTATTTCAGAAAGTAATATTGCTGACAATAATACTGAATCAACAATTCAAATATATAATAATAGCCTGACTATCATTGGAATGCCTGTGTATGGCGGGCGATTGCCTATAACTGCAATTGAAACACTTAAAAAGCTACAATCGAATCAATCACCAGTAGTAATTGTAGTGGTTTATGGTAATCGAGAATACGATGATGCTTTGTTGGAACTTAAAGAAATTGCGAGCAATTTTGGATTTATGATAATTGCTGGTGCTGCGTTTATCGGCGAACATTCTTATTCAACAACTGAAAAACCAATAGCTAAGAACCGACCAGATTTACAAGATTTAGACAAATGTAGAGATTTTGCTGGGTTGATCACAGAGAAATTAAATAATTTTGAGCATATAAACGACATTTCAGCCTTAGAAATCCCTGGCAACTTTCCCTACAAAGAGCGTAAAAAACTGTCTGCAACCATCCATCCTGAAACAGATAACAATCGATGTAATCTATGTGGAATCTGTGTGGATTCATGTCCCACCAGTGCGATAAGTATTCAAGGAAAAGTAATAACAATCGGAGAATTATGTACATTATGCTGTGCGTGCGTAAAGAATTGCCCCGAAGAAGCACGAACATTGGATAACCCAGCTGTGAATTCAATTAGAGATAATCTATTTCTTAACTTTGCAACAAGGAAAGAACCAGTATTTTTTGTATAATCACCTGATTAACTTGTTGTTAAAAAATGTATTTGCAATCCTGAAAATGATTTAACCTTTATAAAAAGCTATAAATTAATCATATTGTCAGATTAAAATGCAGTTATTCAAAATAATGATATAACTTTGTAGCCGAATTAAATGTGGAAAGATTTGGACTGCTTGCAACCACAGAAAAAAATGCTAAATACTATACATCATTTCTGCTTTTCACAAAAGTCCATCCCAAAAACATCTTCCGCATTTATTTGTTAGATAGGTTCAATTAGTAAACTCTTTTAAACAAATAATAATTATGGGATATTTATTTTCATCCGAATCGGTGTCAGAAGGTCATCCTGACAAAGTAGCCGATCAAATTTCCGA
>JBBRHJ010000182.1:0-7757 GCA_038222885.1 Bacteroidales bacterium
CCATTGAAGTTGTTGATTGTCAATTCTATATTCAATCAAAGTTTTAGATGAATCTTTGTTTACAATGTATTTCTTCTCTCCGTTCCAAATATCCATTTCCTGATTCCGTAATGCTACAGAATCAATCGGATGGAATTTACGATCATTGACATCCTTCTCAAATTGGGTCAGATTTTCGACAACTTTGCTATACATTTTGCTGAACTTTTTGGGATTGTGGACGTACCAAACCAGAGAAGAATCGAAATCGGCTTTGGTAATACCATGTTTCTTTAAAAGTGCATTATAATACTTCTCATCAACTTTGGAGTCGGATGAAGTATTCGATTTTACGACAAGCGAGCCTTCGAGTTTGTGTAAATCAGTCAGGAACTCAACCATATCATCTTGATTCAACACATTTTTAGGTCTGTTTTGACAACTTTGCCAAGATAGAATTATTGTAAAAATGAAAATGTAAAATCCTAAATTGGGTCTAATCTTGTTGGTCATCCTTTACTTTTTTTGACTCTAAACTAACGTTCAAGTCCTTGCGGAAGAAAATTAGAATAATAATAACTGAAACAGTAATTGCAGAATCAGCAATATTGAAAACTGGACTAAAAAAGAGTGTCTCTCCCACACCATTTTTTATAATTGGGAAGTATAACATATCCACCACTTTACCATAAAAAAGCGGAGCATATCCACCAGTTTCCGGCAAAAAAGTAGCAGCCATTCCGTAACTTTCGCTAAAAAGAACGCCATAAAAAATAGAATCAAAAATATTGCCAGCCGCACCCGCTAAAAGTAGAGAAACCGATAAAACGTAGCCTGTACGGGCTTTCTGGGCAATTAATCGATATATAAAATAAGCCAAACCAGTCACTGCCACTATTCTAAATAATGTAAGAAAGAGCTTTCCGATAAATTCCATTCCGAAAGCCATACCGTTGTTTTCGATAAAATATATCTGAAACCAATCGAAAACAAGAACATGCTCGCCTAAGGCAAAATTGAGTTTAATGAAAATTTTGGAAACTTGGTCGACTATAAGAACAAGCGTTATTAACAGTAGGGATTTTTGGGCAGTAGACATTTGAGATGAAAATTGGTTTTAAACAAGAAATTCGGCAACAGACAAAAATTCTGCTGCCGAATTCACATAAAACATATTTAACTATTTTTTTTCGTTTTTGGCTTCGATACTTAAAGTGGCATGAGGTACTGCACGAAGACGTTCTTTGGGAATTAATTTCCCTGTTTCGCGACAAACTCCGTAAGTCTTATTTTCTATACGTACCAAAGCAGCTTGTAAATGCTGTATAAATTTAATTTGACGCTGGGCAAGCCTACCTGATTCTTCTTTCGAAAGGGTAGCTGCTCCTTCTTCCAACACTTTAAAAGTGGGCGAAGTATCCATTACATCGTTACCATCCAAATTAGTTATCCCATTACGCAATAACTCGTAATCTTCCTGTGCATTCCGTAGTTTATCATTGATAATGGTTCGAAACTCCTCTAATTCAGCATCTGCATATCTTGTTTTCTCACTCATAGCTCTATTGGTTTGAATATTTTTTTCAAGGTTTTGATTGTTCAAATTTGATATCAACACCTTATATTATAATGGGTGCGAAAATAACAAATAAAACTCAATTTGACAATTATTTTTGAATTTAATTTAGTCTCATCAAGTTCAAGCCTTATTTACTGATATTTTAACGATATATTCATCGAATTCTAGTTCAGTTGGGTTGGTAATTTCTTTCACCAAGTCTACTGAATCGGCCAAAGTTTGTGTGCCAATATAACCTGCATATTCATTTACAGCATCATTTATTTGCTCTTTCGATTCAATTTCGACTAAAATCCTGTCGATAATTTCATAACCGTTTGATTTACGGATATTTTGAATACGATTCACTAATTCACGGGCAATTCCTTCACGCAACAAAGCATCAGTAACGGTAATATCAAGGGCAACTGTCAATTTACCCTCATTGGCTACTAACCATCCTGGCATGTCTTCGGTGATTATTTCAACATCTTCTGATGTGAGTTCTACGTTTCCAGATGGCAAGTTGATGATAAACAAACCATTACGTTCAATTTCCGATATTTCATGATTCCCAAACGAATTCATAGCTACTGCAATTTCCTTCATTTGTTTGCCATATTTTTTTCCTAATGTTTTGAAATTTGGTTTGATTTTTTTTACCAAATTTTCCATATCATTTTCCACCGGAATAAGCTCTATTTCTTTGATATTCACCTCGGCTTTTACTAAGTCAGCAATATAACTAAGTTGCTCGAAAGTTTTCTCATCAGGAGCAGGAATTACAGCTTTGCTAAGCGGTTGACGCACTTTTTTGTCAGCTTTGCGTCGCAATGCCAATATCATGGACGAAGTTTGTTGTGCCAATTGCATACATTCCTCTAAATTACTATCAATCATTGCTTCATTGTAAGATGGAAAATCAGCCAAATGAACAGATTCGATACGATCTTTTCCAGTTACCACATTCAAGTCTAAGAAGAGTTGATCTGCAAAGAACGGAGCAATTGGTGCCATCAATCTCGACACAGTTTCTAAACAAGTGTAAAGCGTTTGATACGCTGAGATTTTATCCTCATTGTATTCGCCACCCCAATATCTTTTGCGATTCAGGCGAACATACCAGTTACTGAGGTTTTCGCCTACAAAATCTGAAATGGCACGTCCGGCACGGGTTGGCTCATAAGTTTCGTAATATTCGGTTACATCTTTCACCAATGTATTGAGCAAGGAAATAATCCAACGATCAATTTCTGGGCGATTTTCCATTGGAATTTCAGCCTCAGCATAAGTGAATTTATCTACATTTGCATACAGCGAGAAAAACGAATAAGTATTGTAAAGTGTTCCAAAAAACTTACGACGCACTTCTTCTACTCCTTCAATATCGAATTTCAGATTGTCCCAAGGCGATGCATTGGTCATCATATACCAACGAAGCGGATCGGAACCATGTTTATCTATAGCCGAAAATGGATCAACTCCATTTCCAAGTCGTTTCGACATTTTGTTGCCATTTTTATCCAACACTAAACCGTTGGAAATAACGCTTTTGAATGCAACAGAGCCTCTAACCATAGTGCTTATAGCATGTAAAGTGAAAAACCATCCACGTGTTTGATCCACACCTTCTGAAATAAAATCGGCAGGGAAATTAGTCGCATTATCAATTAATTCCTTATTTTCAAACGGATAATGAAATTGTGCGTAAGGCATAGCACCCGAATCGAACCAAACATCTATTAGGTCTAACTCACGTTTCATAGGTTTGCCAGTTGTTGAAACTAAGATAATTCCATCAACATACGGACGATGTAAATCAATATTTTTAACTGCATAATTATCAGCAGTATATTCACCAACTTTGAAGTTTTTGTATGGATTTTCAGTCATAAATCCGGCAGCAATTGATTTCTCAATTTCAGTAAATAATTCTTCCACCGAACCAATACAAATTTCCTCTGTTCCTTCTTCATTCCTCCAAATTGGAAGTGGTGTTCCCCAATAGCGACTGCGACTTAAATTCCAATCTTGTAAATTTTCCAACCATTTACCAAAACGGCCTGTTCCAGTCGATGCTGGTTTCCAGTTGATGGTATTGTTAAGGGCTATCATTTCATCACGACAAGCTGTTGTTTTTATAAACCAACTATCTAATGGATAATATAATACGGGTTTATCTGTTCGCCAACAATGCGGATAATTATGTACGTGTTTTTCAATTTTGAAAGCCAAGCCTTGTTGTTTCAGCATCACACAAAGATCAATATCCAAGGTGGCATCATCTTCGGTAAGTGTATTGTCGTATGCGTTTTTCACATAACGTCCTGCAAATTCAGCATACAAGTCAGTGTTTACATTTGAGCTTACAAACTCCTCATTTAAATCGTCTATTTTAAAGAATTTACCAGTTCTATCCACCATAGGTTGGCGATTTCCATCTTTGTCAATCAATAAGAGTGGCGGAACTCCATTTTGTTTCGCAACTCTATCATCATCAGCACCAAAGGTAGGTGCAATGTGAACAATTCCAGTTCCGTCTTCGGTTGTTACAAAATCGCCAGAAATTACTTTGAATGCTCCTTCGCCCGGATTAACCCAAGGGATAAGCTGTTCATATTCAACGCCTACTAAATCAGAACCTTTTTTGTGGTCGAGAATTTCGTATTCGTTTTTGCCCATTACTGTGCTCAACAGGTTTTCGGCTAAAATTAAATTACAAGTTTCTTTGGTGTATGGATTGATACTTTTTACTTTAACATAATCGATATTTGATCCAACACAAAGTGCTGTATTTGAAGGCAATGTCCAAGGAGTTGTGGTCCAAGCAAGAAAATATGTATTGTCTTCATTTTTCACCTTAAATTGTGCCACACAAGTAGTGTCTTTAACATCTTTGTAGCATCCAGGTTGGTTTAATTCGTGGGTAGAAAGTCCAGTTCCGGCAGCAGGTGAATAGGGCTGAATGGTATATCCTTTATACAGTAAGTTTTTGTTATATAATTGTTTGAGTAACCACCAAAGCGTTTCAATATAACGATTATCGTAAGTGATATATGGATCATTCATATCTACCCAATATCCCATTTTGGTTGTCAAGTCTTCCCATTCTTTGGTGTATTTCAGCACGTCATGCCGACAAGCAGCATTGTAATCGTCCACACTGATTTTTTTGCCAATATCTTCTTTGGTAATTCCCAATGCTTTTTCTACGCCCAATTCAACAGGAAGTCCGTGTGTATCCCAACCAGCTTTACGTTTAACCTGAAAGCCTTGCATGGTTTTATAACGACAAAAAATATCCTTGATTGCTCTTGCCATCACGTGATGAATTCCGGGTAAACCGTTGGCCGATGGTGGACCTTCGTAAAATACGAAAGAAGGTTTTCCTTCACGGGTTTCTATACTTTTGTGGAACACATCAAGTTCTTTCCAGCGTTCTAACATTGTCTTATTAACATCTGAAAGATTCAGACCAGGATATTCTTTAAATTTTTTCATGAATTCAATTTTCAATTCATTATTTTCCAATTTCTTCAACTAAATCATTGAATCATTGGTTTATAGTTTGTTTTTGGATATGATTTTAAAATGTTTTTTCACACTTTGTTTTGGGCTGCAAAATTACAAAAAAAATATGGAATAAATAATGCCTAATTCAATGATAATAAAGTGAATTTTGAATAAAAAGATGGCAATTGCTATAAATAACAAAACAGCAGTCTGAAAAAATGAAATCTACTTTCAAATTTTCAGATTGCTGTTTATTAGCAATATTTGTGGATATTTAATCCAATACAATTACAATAAACTGTCCGGATTTAATGTGTCTTTTTCAATGTCGAGGAAGTATTTGTATGTTCCAACCTTCAATTCGGCACAAGCATCGTAATCGCAAACTACTATTCCTTTGCGATGTAATTGCAATGCGCTGATAGTCCACATGTGATTGATAGATTCTTCTACTGCGTGGCGCAAAGCACGTGCTTTATTGTGTCCGTTGACAATAATTAAAACTTCTTTTGCATCGAGAACGGTACCAACACCTACTGTCAAAGCAGTCTTTGGAACTTTATTTACATCGTTGTCGAAAAAGCGTGAATTAGCAATAATTGTATCAGTAGTCAATGTTTTTATACGAGTTCTTGAAGCCAAGGAAGATCCAGGTTCATTAAAAGCAATATGTCCATCAGGTCCAATTCCACCTAAAAACAAGTCGATACCACCTAAATCGGCTATTTTCTGCTCGTATGCTTCACATTCAGCTACTAAATCGGCGGCATTACCATCCAAAATATTAGCATTTTCGGGCAAAATATCAATGTGGCTGAAAAAATTATTCCACATAAAAGCATAATAAGATTCAGAATGATTTTTGGGTAAACCAACATACTCGTCCATATTGAAGGTAACAACATGTTTAAACGAGATAACTCCTTGTTGATTAAGCGTAATTAATCTGCGATAAACGCCAAGTGGCGATGAACCTGTGGGCAAACCTAACACAAAAGGTTTAGCAGCCGTAGGTTGTGCCATTGAAATTTTTGCAGCGATATAGTTGGCTGCCCATTCTGTTACATTCTGATAATCAGGCTGAATAATGACTCTCATTGCTATTTAATTTTATTGTTTAGTGAATTCTTAGTTTCCTTGTTACGAAAGCTACAAAGTTAATGAATTATTTTTTAATCTCTTTCATTTGAAGTATATTTCTTTTTTGGTCATTTTTTGGTTTTTAGTTTAAATAGTTTGAGGTCTCGTAGAGTTTTACTTATCGAATAAAATGGATTTAGAAAATTCAAAGCTAAAAAACTCATAAACTAAAGCATGCTCAATAACAATTATTCAATATTGAAATGACTTATACCACATTTTTGATTATTTTTGCAACTAAAATATTGATATGAAAACTTATGTGCTGTCCGAATTGGCTGATATGGAGGATATTATAAATGGTTGCAAAATTTGTTTTGTCGGGGTAAACGATGGCGATAGTTATCCTTATGTTTTTCCCATGAATTTTGCTTACACCAATCACGAAATCATTCTACATTCGGCACCTACAGGTACTCATCTTGATTTAATTACCAAAAATAATTTAGTTACAGTCACCTTTTGTACCGAAGGAAAGCTTGTTTACCAACATCCCAACGTAGCTTGTAGTTACAGGATGGATTCAAAAAGCGTAATGTGTCGGGGTGAAGTTGAGTTTGTGGATGAATTGATTGTCAAAGAAGAACTTTTGAATCATTTGATGTCTAAATACAGTGATAAGAAATTCACATATTCGCTACCCGCCTTACAAAATGTTAAACTTTGGAAGGTTAAAATTCATTCAATGACTGCCAAAGCTTTTGGACAAAAACATATTAGATGATCCAAATTTAATTTCTGGCATAGCTATTGAAAGTAATGTTTTAAATTTAGTAATGTTAAGAACTAAGTGTCTGAAAAATATGACATTATGATAATTATAATAAAAAAGCAATTTTAGCGATTAAAAATATAATGCCAAAATGGCAGACAAAAAGCCTAAATAATAATGAGTGATAGATTTGACAATATATTTTCAGAAGAAGGCATGGGTTCCGCTGATATCTTTCCAATCATTTCTCTCGAAGAGGGTTCTAATGAAATTAGTACTATTTCGGGAGATGTTTTACCTGTTTTGCCCTTAAGAAATATGGTGATTTTTCCGGGAGTACTTCTTCCAGTTTCGGTTGCGCGTCCAAAGTCGCTCAAACTGATACGTCATGCCCATGAAAATGACACCCTAATAGCAGTTTGTACCCAAATTGACCGCAAACGAGAAGATCCACAAATCGAAGATTTATATCCAATGGGTACTGTTGCCAAGGTTGTAAGAATTCTGGAAATGCCGGACAATTCTACAACGGTGATTCTCGAAGGTAAAAGACGTTTCCGCCTTGGTGAACAAACTACAACCAGACCTTATATGAAAGCCAAGGTTTATTTGGTAGACGATATTCCACCAGTTGAAAATACTGATGGTGTTTTTCATGCCTTAGTTTCTTCTATTAAAGATTTGGCAACCAATATCATATCCAATTCAGGGGTGATGCCGATGGAAACAACTTTTGCCATCAAAAATATTGAAAATCCATTTTTCCTGATAAATTATATTTGTGCCAACTTTGGTTTTAATGTGAAAGATAAGGTTCATTTGCTCGAAATAGATGAAACCATGGAACGTGGCTAT
>JBBRHJ010000183.1:0-7728 GCA_038222885.1 Bacteroidales bacterium
TCAGTAGTCAGGATTAATTCAGATTTTGATTGTAAGATTGCTTCTTTCAACGCATTTTTTTTGCCAAAACCAGTAGCGTGAAGTAGAGTAATATCTTTGAAATCAGAAATGCAACTTTCCACTATCGATACACTCGCATCAGTAGAATGATCGTTGACCAATATCAGTTCAAAATCAGCAAAAGTCTGTTGCTTTAAGGCGTTTATCAGTTCTTGTAGATGCAGCTCTTCATTCTTAAAAGCAACAATTACTGTTATCCTAAAAGTCGCTAAATTGGTTGAAATATTGGGTTTAAAAACTTTCATTCTGCTCCAACCAATTAGAAAACTGCCAATTAGAACAACATAAAGCAATACAATCAATAAAGATATATATACAAGAATCATGTATATAGTTTTATAAGTGAGACGGAAAAAATAGTTTATACAATTGCAATATCAAGTATATAAAAAAAAAGGGGGGACAAGCAGTTTCCCAACCGCTTGAAGTAATCCTCAAGCGGTTGGGAAACCGCTTGTCCCTCACTCTATCATTAATTTTTGTAGATAGTTAGTATATTAGAACAAATAATTCAGACCGATATACATACCCGTATTTCCATCTTGTTTATTCAATGCTTTACCAAAATCGGCCGAAATAATAAAGTTTTCGTTCCAACCAATTTTCAGTCCAATTCCAACACTCGAATGAAATTTTCCTGACTCATAAGCTCCAAAATACTTGGTCTTATCGCTTGCAGAAACCAACGATAAATCCATATCAATAGGGTTAATAATTAAACCTGAATCAAAAAATACGTTTGTTCCAAGATAAAAACTTTGTTTGAACATTTCAAAACGTAAAAATTTATAGCGGAACTCAAAATTTCCAAAACCTACTGCATCTCCAATCACCCTATTGCGTAAGACTCCACGAATTGAACTTTTACCGCCCAAACCTTGATTAGAAGCTGCAATTAAATAACTGGTAATCATTTCAGGTTGTGCATAATACGGCACTTTGTCAGACCCTAAAGTCATTTGATAATCTAAGCGGTAAGCAAACAGCAGGTCTTTTGCCAATGTAAAATACTGGCGATGAATAACTGCCATTTTAGTATGCGGGAAATCCTGATTCAGAAATTTTGGTGCAGCTTGAATGACTGCTTCTGTAAAAATCCCTTTTGTTGGACAAGCCAATTGGTCCCGGGTATCATATTTAAGACCGACTTTAAAGTAGTTGATATTTCCACCAGCAGCCTCTTTTGAGTCAATCAATTTCCAATCCTGATATTTTTGAAACAAATCGCCACCAGGAACTGCATCTAATTCGAGCTTGGTGATGTTTACCGTATCCATTTTAAAATTGTAAAAGGCATAACCAGCTACCCATCCAAATTTTGATTCACCAAAATAGCCTTGAAAATCCGCTTTTATACGGAAACTATTTTTCTCATTTTTATAAAAATTCCTGTATTTATCGGCATTGGCTTTATCATAAATACTTTGATAGCCATTAAAACCAAAAAAATCGGACATTTGATCGGGAACATAAGCCACATCGAATGTTGTACGAACTTTTGGTATCAGCATTTCCGAATCGTATCTAATTCTCGCAATGGTAGATCCTTTTGTATAAGTCGAAAGCTCCATATAAAGCGAATGATCATATTTTGGAAATCTTGAACCATCGCCATAATGATACAAATTGACCAAAGCACCATACTGAAAGCCTAAATCCGAATCGTAGGAAATAGCGGGTAAAGCACCGAAACCAAAACCTGTTTTAACTTTTTGTTGCGAAAAAACTAAGCTAAAATTAACTAATAAGCTGATTATCAAAATGTATTTTTTCATCTTTATTAAATGATTGATGGTAAATATTCAAAATAATTGTGCCAAAGGTATAAAAAAAAAGCTAATTCTTGCGGATTAGCTTTTTAAAAATTTTATAAGTGTAAATACTGTCGATAAATCAACTTTCCTTGCAAGCGTTGCAAAGGCCTGAGTAAGATATTTCGACAGCTTGTATTTTGAATGCCGTATTGTCTGGAATTGCAAATAATTGAGGATTCAAATTGAAAATATCGTGTACTCCGCCGCAACTTTTACAAATAAAATGGGCATGTGATGAAGTGTCTACATCGTAACGTGCATTTCTTTCGTCGATGACCAATTGTTGCACAGCACCTCTATCAATAAATATATTGAGCGTATTGTACACGGTAGTTTTCGACAAAGTGGGCATATTCGGACTTAATGAATTATAAATTTCATCGATGGTAGGATGAGAGCGGTGTTTCATTAAATACTCCATAATGGCAGTCCGCTGCATCGATGGACGAATGGCAAACTGCAATAAATAACGGTGGGCAATTATTGAATTGTTCATAAAAATTTTAATTTTCAAAAAATGATGTACAAAGATACAACAAAAGTGGAGAATTAGGCTGATAAGGGAGACTTTTTATACAAAAATGTATTGATTACAATAATGTGATACTAAAAAAGTCGCAATACTTTAACGTACAGCGACTTTTTAAATAAATTATTTGGAATCTTGTATTATACTTACTTCTTACTTGTAATTTTAATTACCCCATTTTTCCCTTTTTCTCCATACATTTCCGTGGCAGTAGCATCTTTTATCACATCAATTGATTTAATATTTTCTGGATTTATCTTATTTAGATCGAATTCCGCTGGTTGAACTTCACCATCAAGTATTATCAAAGGTTTATTTACCATCACTGCACTCAATGAATTTTCTCCTCTATCAACTTTATCTCCCGCCAATTTAAAATTTATAGGTAGCGTATATTGTACACGTACATTTTTTCCTCTTTGAGTACCTGGTGTCCATACTGGCATTGACTTGATTACTCTTATTGCTTCGGCATCCAAACTAGGATCTACTCCCCGCTTCACAGTTACATCTGCAATGCTTCCATCTTTATTGACAACAAAAGAGCATATTACGCGGCCTTGGATTCCATTTTTTTGGGCTTCAACAGGATATTTCACGCTGTTACCCAAGAACATAAATAGTGCATGGTCGCCCCCAGGAAATTGAGGCATTTTTTCTACCACTTGAAAAACCACATCTTCGTCGCTCGGAACTGGTGGCGGAGGTGGTGGAGCCATCTCAGTTTTTTTCTGTTGGTCGTCAGGCGTTGCGGCATAACCAACAACTACAACTTCATCTATTTTATTGGTGATTGGCTTAGTGGAATCTTGTTTTTTTGTTACTACTATAGTTTTCACTGATGGTGCTTCGGCAATTTCTAGTTTTGCTTTTGCTGAACTGATAATGCTTTCGGCATTGCTGGTAATTACCAAAGTAGTAGCCAAAGGGATAATAAGTAAATACTTAAAAATTCCTGATTTTTCTGTTTTCGGTTGATTCATCATAATAATTCGTTTTTTTAAAGGTAAAATATTAAATTTGTTTGTTAGTTTGAATTGGGGAGTTTGATATGATAATTGTAGTAAATGGTATTGATAACTTTTGCTATCAAAGCCCGATTGAATCACTTTGTTGTCGGCCAAAAATTCAAGATTTTGACGAATTTCTCGTTTCAACAACCAAATAGCAGGATTCGCCCAAAATACTACGCAAAGCAATTCACTCAAAATTACATCAAAACTATGTTGCTGCCTAACATGAGTAAGTTCATGCGTAAGTATTTGCTGGGTTTCTTGCTCATTGTGCAAATTTGGATTGATATAAATATTTCCAAAAAATGAAAATGGAGTTATGTTTTTATCAATAGCTATCACTTTAATCTCCAATATTGTTTGCCTTTTACCCTTCGCTTTGATTACGAATATTGAAATGATTTGACTAAGCATTCTCACAACTAAAATTGATGTTGTTAATCCATAAATTAGCCATAGAATGTTATTGAGAGTAAAAATACTAACTTCAGTAGTTGGAGTAACAGTGAATTCTTGTAATTGAACGTAGCTGCTCAGTATAACTTGCATAGGCTCTTGGGTTTGAAGCCAACTGACTATGGAGAAAAAAGGATATGCAAATGAAATAGCTATACTTGCCAATAAATACAGACGACGTGTTTTCCACAAAGTGTCGTTAGCAAAAAACAAACGGTAAAACATGTAAAACAAAGCTATCGCAATGTTCACTTTGAACAAATAGATGAGTGTTGGATTCATTTTTTCTCAATTAATTTTATGATTTCTTGTAATTCCTCAGCCGAAATTTTTTGTTTCTCCACAAAAAAGCTTACCATTTCCTTGTACGAATTTTCGAAATAATTTTTCACAACGCCTGACATGAATTTCGATTTGAATTCGCTTTCTTCCATAGTGGGCGTATATTCGTAAGTATTGCCATAACGCGTGGCCCTTACAAAACCTTTGCGTTCCAAATTTTTCACTATTGATGCCACGGTAGTATAAGGAGGACGAGGTTCATCCATTTTCTCGATAAAGTCCTTGATAAATCCGTGTTCCTGTTGAAAGATTATCAACAAGATTTCTTCTTCCTGGTGGGTTAGTTTCTCCATATTCGTTTTGTTTTATATAGAATAATGTTATTAAATCCATTTCATTACGAAATCTTCGCAAATCTACGAATGTTTCGTAATAATAAATCAAACTCGAGAATCATTTAACTTTATTTAAACTTTTAGCATGCCAAATAAATGTATGCCACACTTAGCCGCACACAGGATAGAAATATAAAGTACTATTATTTTAAAATTTCACGGTATTATCAAAATATTCTGTATTTTTACAAAAATTTTCTCAAACATTTATATTACAATTATTCATTTAAAAAAGAAAGGAAATTATTATGATTTATCTATTTTTATTCGGCATTGTTGTTATCGTGTTTTTTGTTGGAATCAGAATTGTAAGGCCTACGCAGCGAGGTTTAATTGAAAGATTAGGGAAATACCAAAAATTTGCCGACCCTGGTTTTCATTGGATTATTCCAATTATTGAAAGGATATATATTGTAAACATTACCGAGCAAATGGTGAATGCTGAACCACAGGAAATTATTACCAACGATAATTTGAATGCAAGTGTAGATGCTCAAGTTTATTTCAGAGTAAAAGCGGAGGAAGAAAGTGTAAAAGGAGCTATTTATAATGTCAATAATTATCAGTGGCAAATTGTGAATTTGGCTCGTACCACGCTTAGAAATATTATTGGTACACTGACACTGAAATCGGCCAATAGCGAACGTGGAAAAATAAATGCAGAGCTTTACAATACTTTACACAATGAAACTGCGAGTTGGGGTATTGAAATAGTGCGTACTGAGTTGAAGGAAATTGACCCACCAAGAGATGTGCAGGAAACAATGAATAAGGTGGTTAAAGCCGAAAATGAGAAAATTGCAGCTATAGATTCAGCCACAGCAGCCGAAACAGTTGCCGATGGTGTAAAACGTGCCAAAATCAAAGAAGCTGAGGGTTATAAACAATCGAAAATATTGCATGCCGAAGGAGAGGCAGAAGCTATTCGCTTGGTAAATGAAGCAGCAGATAAGTATTTCATTGGAAACGCTCAGTTATTAAGAAAGTTACAAACTGTGGAAACTTCATTGGCTACGAATGCCAAAATAGTGATTCCTACCGGTAGTGAATTGGTCAATATTATCGGCGAAATGGCTGGAGGTATATTACCACTGGAACGTAAACAAAAAGAAAGATAGGCGAAATATTGAGCTTTATAATCAACTCGGAGTGCGTCTTAAAGTCGCGCCCCGAGTTGAGAAAATTGTTCATTGATTGAATGAATGTTGAACCATTTTTATGAAATCAAAAAAACACCAAACATAAACCAAACCATTTTGTTATACTTACTGAAACAACATAAAAAAATATTATTATGTCAAAAGTAAGCGTATATCTAAACTTCCCTGATAAGACTGAGGAGGCTTTCAATTTTTATAAATCAGTATTTGGTGGCGAATTTGATGGCGGGATTTCCCGTTTTGGCGATGCACCCCCGTCTGAGAATATGCCAGAATTATCGGAAACTGATAAGAAATTAGTAATGCATGTTTTGTTACGTATCACAGGCGGTTTTAAACTTATGGGGTCGGATGTTCCTGCTTCAATTGGAGCCAAAGTAAATATTGGCAATAATGTTTATATCAACCTAGAACCCGATACAAGAGAAGAAACCCGACAATTATTTAAATCATTATCAGATGGAGGGAAAGTGGAAATGGAACTTCAAGAAATGTTTTGGGGCGATTTTTACGGAAGCTTAACCGATAAATTTGGAGTTTGTTGGATGTTTAATTGTACAGCGAAAGAGTAGATAAATTTTATCTAATGAAATCCTAACTTTTAGTTGAAATTATATTAATCCTAACAGATTTTGAAAATCTGTTAGGATTTTTTTATCTCAGTATTACTCGGAGTATCACTCAAAGCTGCGCCTCTAATAGAAAAAGATTTACTTTGAAATTAGTGCATCGTATTCACTTTGTGGCAAAATTTTAGGCACATAACTAATTCCGTATAATTTTAAAATTCCCGTAAAAGCTTTAAGATGATTCGTAGAACCTCTTAACAAATTCGTATATACTCTTTTTACAGATGAATTTTGTGTGACGGTTAATAAATCCTGTAAATCTTTTATATCATACTCCTCAATATAAGCTCCTGTAGCAAGTGCAGCGTTAAGTGTATTTCCTTGAGCAATTAAACTATTATACAATGCCTGAATTTCTACATTGTTATATTCACCCTCTTTTGTTGTTGCAGAGTCAGACAATCCGAATAGTTTAATCATGCGTAATACAGCTTCCTTGTGTTGCGTTTCACTTTTTGAGATATTATTAAAAACACGATGATTGAATTTTTTATAAAAATAGACATATACATCATGTGCCAATTTTTCCTCTTCACGCATAAGTAATAATCCTGATTTTTCATCCCCAGTTAATACTTCAGTTGTAGTTGTAGGACAATTAATTAATTGAATTAAAGCATCGTCAGCGGCAATCACATTCAATGCCACTTCGGGAACAAGACTTTCATCGGTTGCAGTTTCGTTAGCCGCACAGGAACAAAATGCAAAACCGGCAACCAGCACCATCGAATAAAAAATTTTTTGAGTTTTCATAAGCTTTTCTTTTAAAATTAATAATTATAATTATATCACAAATGTAGATGGATTTCTAAGTGCGATAAAATCATTTCAGTAGAAGGGAGTATTATTTAAGTGAATAAGGCAGTAGGTTCTACTTGGAGTGCGATTCAAAGTTGCGCCGCGAGTAAAAACAATCGGCCGGTTCAACTCTGTATTATTAGCAATTTTCGTCAACTTTGTAAATAATACTCATAAATACTTGATAACTTATATCTTTTCAATAATTTTGGTGGACAAAAAACGGGAAAAAGTTTCATAAGAAAGAAATGAATCAAACATCCTTAAATTAATGTTTTAGCATACAAGGCTAACGTACAAATCCTATTATCAAAAACAAAGTTGAATGAAAAAAAACTTTGGTGGGCGAGAAAAAAAGGGAAAGTTTCAGTAATGTTTCAGTAGAAATTTATTCTAGCATCAAAAAACCCTCACAATCAATTGATTATGAGGGTTTTTGAAAATTATAGTCGTACCCGAAGCGGGACTTGAACCCGCACAGCCGTGAAGCCAAAGGATTTTAAGTCCTTCGTGTCTACCATTCCACCATCCGGGCGTGATATGACTAATTTTTGAGCGAAAGACGGGACTCGAACCCGCGACCCCGACCTTG
>JBBRHJ010000184.1:0-7656 GCA_038222885.1 Bacteroidales bacterium
TTCTCCGGATGAAATTGAAGAAGGCTTAAAACGTTTGTGGGAAAAACCTGATCAACCATTTCTCTTAAATGTTTCGTTAGATATTCACACCAATGTGTATCCAAAAATGATGTTTGGAAATCCGATAACGGAAATGGAACCAAGATTAAAATAAACCCGAAGCAAGAAATTTAAGCATATGAATAATTCAAAACAATAAATAGTGCAGTTTATCCGAAAAATCGCAGAGCAATTAGGTATCGATAAAGCTATCTTTTTTACAAGTTCTGCTCGTATAGTACAAGGACTTGGAGGGATCGTATCTGTTATTTTCATCGCTCGCTATTTAACAGGTATTGAACAGGGTTTTTATTTTACATTTGCAAGCATTTTGGCCATACAGGTATTTTTTGAACTTGGTCTAAATGGCATTATTACCCAATATGTTGCTCATGAAGCTTCTTATCTCGAATTAAATGGCAATATATATGAAGGGGAAGATAAATACCTTTCAAGAATGGCATCATTGCTGCACTTCTGTGTCAAATGGTATGGTATTTTGGCTACTGCGCTTTTTGTTATTTTAAGTATAACTGGTTATGTTTTTTTTAGCCATTTCTATAAAGCTGAAGCTCCTGTTAATTGGCTTTTGCCATGGTTGTTACTTTCTGTTGGTACAACTCTTTACTTTATGCTATCTCCCTTTGTTGCTTTTATTGAAGGTCTTGGCAAAGTTAAAGAGGTGGCGAAGATACGTTTGGCACAACAAATCACAACAATGCTGGTTATTTGGAGTGGCCTTTTTGTTGGGGTAAAGCTCTATGTAGGAGGTATTAGCACCTTGATTGGCATAAGTATCTTAAGCTATTTTATTATCAGAAAATTTGCGCCTCTATTACGCAATATCTACTTTACAAAAATAACCGATCGGGTAAGTTATCTGGATGAGATATTTCCTTTTCAATGGAAGATTGCGCTTAGCTGGATTAGCGGCTATTTTATTTTCCAATTGTTCAATCCGGTATTGTTTGCTACCGATGGGGCAGTTGTTGCAGGACAAATGGGGATGACCCTAACCGTTCTTAATGCGATTCTGGGCTTTACGCTAAGCTGGGTTACAACTAAAGTTCCCACATTCTCGGGGTTAATCGCACAGAAAAAATACCTTCACTTGGATACCCTGTTTAATCGAACCCTATTGCAATCATCCATAATAAATGGAATTGGACTTGTCTCCATGTTTGTAGTTATTTTTGCTATCAGATATTTGAATATTAGTATTGGAGAGAAAAGTTTCGGAGATAGATTCTTACCTTACCTTCCACTATTGTTTATGATGCTTCCAATCCTATTAAATCATATCGTTGCAGCCTGGGCAACTTATCTCAGGTGCCACAAACTTGAGCCGATGCTAATACAGAGCATTACAATCGGCTTACTTTGTTCTTTGTCAACTATCTTATTGGGTAGATATTTTGGAGTTATGGGAATGACATCTGGATATATGATATTAACAATTATAGGTTTTATCTGGACCTATTTTATTTTTATTACTAAAAAACAAAAATGGCACCATGAGTAAACCTCTTCTTTCGATTTGTATTCCTACATATAATCGGGCAGATAAATTATATCATTCCCTTGAAAAAATCCTTGCTTCAATTTCCTCGCATTCGTCACAAATAGAGGTGATTGTTTCGGATAATGCATCAGATGATTCAACTCAAGAAATAATTGCCAAATTAAAGAAGCAATATCCTATACTCCAAAATTATAGAAATTCAGAAAACTTGGGTTTCAACTGTAATATATTTGCCCTATCTGACAAGTATGCAACAGGTAAGTATCTTTGGATCCTAGGTGATGATGACTTTATAGATGCCTGCGCTGTGAATACAGTGATAGAAATAATCAAACAGAATCCATTAATTGAATTTATCGGATTGAATTTTAGGCTATTACAGACCAACGAAGCTGTTTCATGGAATAAAGAGCCAAACGATTTACGAATAAAGCTAACTACTGTAGAACATGTTATTGATATGCAATCTCGTACTGAGAATATACTTACAACATTTCTTTCATGTAACGTAGTACTTCGTGATAAATTTGCTGCTTTTGATAAGTCTGTTTTTTCAACAGAATCCTGGGATAATTATATGAGTGTATTTCCACACGCATATATAAATGCAAAAACAATATATCCAAAACATTTAGCCGCATATATTTCAACTCCACTTATGAGTGTCTGCATTCATCAAAAGAATTGGGATGATAAACTTGCAGAGCTTCATCTTAGTAGCATTGTACATATCTATAAACATTACATTGAGTGTGGTTACATTAATATGAAAAACTCTCGAAAAGTGATTATAAAAGGGGGGATTTCATTTTTATTTAAAAGGAAAGTAGATATCGACTTACGCCAATATTTCTGGTGTTTTGTACGTTTCTCGCCAACCTTCTATTTTAGTTTAATATCTGCATTATACCATAAAATATTAAGATGAGAAGAAAAATATTATTGGTTTTTGGTACAAGACCCGAGGCGATAAAAATGGCTCCACTTGTAAAAGCATTTGAAGCAAATCAAGATAACTTTGACGCAAGAGTTTGTGTTACAGCTCAGCATCGGGAAATGCTTGACCAGGTATTAGAATTTTTCGAAATTACTCCTGACTATGACCTCAATTTAATGAAACCAAATCAAAGTCTTAACAGTGTTACTGCTGACATTTTGATGGAGATGAAACCTATACTTGAAGAGTTTAAACCTGATTATGTTTTGGTTCATGGCGATACAGCTACTTCCACAGCTGCCGCACTTGCTGCCTATTTTTCGCAATGCAAAGTCGGACATGTTGAAGCAGGTTTGCGAACGTTCAACAAGTGGTCGCCTTTCCCCGAGGAAATGAACCGCCAAATAACAGGTCGCATTGCAGATGTTCATTTTGCCGCTACGCCCCAATCAAAAGAAAACTTATTAAAGGAGGCCATTGCATCAGAAACAATAGTTGTCACTGGAAATACTGTGATTGATGCACTTAAAGAAAGTATTAAGAAAGTAAATTCCGAGTTCTTTACAAACAAGGAAATAGAAAATTTAAAGAAAATTCTCAATCCCAACAAGGATTTTATATTGGTCACCGGTCACAGAAGAGAAAATTTTGGTGAGGGATTTATAAATATCTGCAATGCACTAAAAAATATTGTAGAACAGCGACCAAATACCCAGATAATCTATCCAGTACATTTAAATCCAAACGTACAGCAACCCGTAAATGAATTATTGACAGGAGTGCAAAACATACACCTCATAGCCCCACTCAGCTATCCATCTTTTGTTTGGGCAATGGACAAATCAAAATTGATAATAACGGATAGTGGTGGTGTACAAGAGGAAGCACCTAGTTTAGGAAAGCCAGTTTTAGTAATGCGTGATACAACCGAACGCCCGGAAGCTGTTGAAGCAGGGACAGCTCTTTTAGTAGGAACAGATAGAGCGAAAATTTTTAGAGAAACGATCGATTTGCTCGAAAATACAGCAAGGTATGCGATGATGAGTAATATTGAAAATCCCTATGGAGATGGTAAAGCATGTCAAAGGATAATTCAATTTCTAATAAATCAACATTAATGAAAAAAGAAATCCTTTTTATAGCACCCTATCCGGACCATCAAAATATTAAAGATGGAATGATCCAAAGAATAAAGGCAATTGATGAGTTATTTGTAAATAATAAACGTATTTATTTAACACTTAGCTTTACAAAATACATACATAAAAATACGGTAAGAAGCGACGAAAATTTACAAATTCTTAAACGGAATGTATTTATACACTTTTTTGAAATTATTCGTCAATTAAAAAATGCGAATACCATTTATTGTCATGCTATTTACAATATTCTACCAATTCTGCTCATGTTTCCAATACTTAAGGCAAAGATCATATTAGATATACATGGTGTCGTTACTGATGAATTATATTTAGAAAAGAAATATTTCAAATCAACTATATTCAAATTTGCAGAAAAAATTGCTTTTAAGAAAATAGATATTGCCATTGGAGTTACTAACAGTATGTGTTCTCATTTCAAGAAGAAATACCCGAATTACAAGGGAGAATATTTAGTTTATAATATATTTCCCGAGTCATTGATTACATGTTTCAAAGAAAAATTAATTACTCATTCAGAAACAATTATTATATATAGTGGCAATATTCAAAAGTGGCAGAATATTGATTTAATGTTACAAATAATAAAAAATAATCAACACCGCAGCATAAGATACATCATCCTAAGTGGCGAAGTAAATAAATTCATCAACCTTGTTTCTGAATTCGGCATAAATCCGTTAAATATATTAATAAAGTCAGTTCGTCCGGAAGAATTAGGATATTACTATAAAATAGCCAGTTACGGATTCATTTTGCGCGACGAATCGATAATTAATCAAGTTGCGAACCCTACAAAACTTATAGAATATTTAGCTTATGGAATAGTTCCAATTGTTTTAAATGAAAATATTGGAGATTATAAAAGCTATGATTATGAATATATTCATTGTAACGAAATTTCAATAAATTTGCCTCCTAGGAAAAGTAATCGAAATGTCAATATATCAAAGCAATTACTCAATGTTAATTTAGAAATGGATCTTCCAAAGTTAATTTTGAATTAGTTTTACTCTATTTGAAATTATGATTGCATATTATTTACTATTTACATTCTTTGGTATCCTAGCTTTTACTGAACATTCCAAAATTGGTAAATCTCAGCTTGATTTTGAGATTGTTATTTCGTTTTTAGTATTGCTTTTCTTCTATGGGTTAAGATACAACGTAGGTATTGATTGGTATGATTACAATGTGTTTTTTAATCAAGTTGAACCCATTAACCTTGTAATATTAGGAAAATCTGCTGCTCCTTATTTTTATGGTTCTGAATTTCAAATAATGGAAATAGGATACCGTTTATTGAATTCTATCTTTAAAACTTTAGGCGGTAGTTTTCAGTCACTAATATTTATAATCGCACTATTCAACCTAACATCATTATATTCTTTTTTATACACACAAAAAATAAAATTTAAATTTACACTTCTAACAATTTTTATTTCTCTAGCAATGTTTAGAGAATTTGATGTTTTTAGGCAATCGATTTCATTTTATATTTTTCTATATAGCCTTAAATATTTAAATACCAATTTAAAGATATATATACTTATTAACCTTGTAGGCTCATTATTCCATTTAAGCTCCATCATATTTATCTTAATTATACCCATTCTTAAAATAAAATTTTCCAGATCGACATTAATAATTATTCTAACACTTTACCTTGCTACATTTTTCATAGCAATTCCGATCCTTACTCTCCTTTTAAAAATAGGTGAATCATTTCAAATTTTATCTCCACTACTAGTTAAAGTATTATCATTTTACAAATATTTAAATTATTCACGTGGACTTGGTCTAACAATTTCTTTACCCTGCATCATACTTTTCATTTTAGCAGTTTATAAATATAATATCTATGAACAACTTGATGAAAATAGTCGAATATTAGTTAATTTATTCTTCTGCTATTTAATTTTAACGATTCTTGGATCAGAAATCGAGGAAGTAGTTTCGAGAATCGGATATTACTTCTTTATTGGCATTGCATATATGTTTTCAATACTTCCGCTATATATGAATGGTCATGCTAAATACTCGGTTGCAATTGTTCCCCTTTTATTTGCACTATTAAAATTTTCATTGATGATGAATACACCTGCTACAAAAATTACGTATACTCCTTATACCAACTATATTTTTAATTCGACAGAGAATAGGGAAAAAGGAATCTTTATAAAAAAAAATGTTGTATCAGATTATTACTTAGATAAATTGGATAATTAATGATAAAAAATGATCCTATAAGAGTTGAAATACTTTTGTCAACATATAATGGAGAAAAGTATATTGATCAACAATTAAAATCAATAATTAATCAAACCTATAAAAATTGGATTATTAGCATAAGAGACGATGGCTCTATAGATTCAACTATTGATATCATATTAAAGTATATAGAATGCTATCCGAAAAAAATCACTCTTCTTAATGATTCAAAAGGTAATTTAGGTCCTTCAAAATCATTTGAATCGCTGATATATTCTTCAAAAGAAAAGTATCTTTTATTTTGTGATCAAGATGACGAATGGATTCCTGATAAAATAAAATTGTCAGTAGCCAAAATGCTTCTAGTTGAATCAAAACATAATAACACGCCTATTTTAATATTTACGGATCTAATTGTTGTTGATGAAAAGATGAATATTTTAAATACTTCATTTTGGAAAAGTCAAAAACTAGATCCGGAAATAGCAAAGAATTATATAAAACTTGCTGCACTAAATGTAATTACAGGATGCACCATAATTTTAAACAGCGAAACCAAAAAATACATATTACCTTTCCCTGATAATTACTCATTACATGATTATTGGATCGGTCTCAATATATCATATTATGGAATCATTGACTATATAACAACACCCACAGTTTTATATAGGCAACATGGTAACAATGCTGTTGGTGCCCACAAAATTAATTTTCTTTATTTTTATAAAAAAGTAAAGAAAGCCTATACAATTACAAATTACTTTATAGAAACATTTAGCAAAGCTGGTTTCAAGATTAACTTTGTCCAATTTCTCTATTTTAAATTATATTTTTCAATTAAAAGGACATTTCATTTATGAAAATAGGAATAGTCGGTACGCGTGGTATTCCTGCCAAATACGGAGGATTTGAGACCTTTGCGCAAGAAGTGTCCCCCTTATTAGTTAATATGGGTTTTGAAGTCAGTGTATATTGCGACAAATCAATTGAAACCGATATTCAAACTGATTACCTGGGGGTAAAATTGAGGTATCAACATACAACCAAATCAAAAAATACAATATTTTATTACCTTGACGGTATAATAATGGCATTGAAGGACAATGATATTATTCTGGTTACAGGCACGGGTGGATCGTTTTTCTACTTTTTAAATTTTTTCTTCAAAAAAAAAATAGTAACAAATACAGATGGAATTGAATCAAGAAGAGCAAAGTGGTCATTTATTAAAAAACGTCTGATAAAACTATCTGAGATTCTGGCTGTCCAATTTTCGCACCACCTTATTGCCGATTCAAAAGGAATTAGTCAATATTTAATAGACAACTATCCTAAATTGGCAAAAAGTAAATTGTCAACTATTGAATATGGTGCACCTATCAATACCACTTTAATTCCAAAGTACTTAATGGAGTATCAATTGGAGAAAGACAATTACTATCTGGTCGTCAGCCGCCTGGAGCCAGAGAATAATTTACAGATGATCGTCGAAGGGTATATGCTTACCAATGATCCTAAACCTTTGATTATTGTCGGAAATCATATTGACAATAACTATGTGAAATCTCTTTTGGTGAATCAATCAAACAGAATTCGATTTATTGGAGGGATTTACAATAAAGAAGCACTTTCAACCTTACGATCCGGCGCATTTGCTTATATCCATGGTCATTCAGTAGGCGGCACAAATCCATCGCTACTCGAAGCGCTCGGAAGTTCCAACATCTGTATTTGCCACGACAATATTTTTAATCGGGAGGTAACGGACAACAAGCAACTTTATT
>JBBRHJ010000185.1:0-7650 GCA_038222885.1 Bacteroidales bacterium
AAAAACACTCATTCAATAAGGATACTAAGTTTTTGCAGAATTTCAACTACAAAAATAGCTTAAATTTATTAGTCAATCCTTTATTTAAAGCAAAGTTTCATTTTTTTAAACATTTCATTTCATCAAGTAATTGTATTTTAAATAGATACATATTAATTCTCAAAAAAGTTTTCAGTATGAAAATAGCTATATTTGCTAATACTTTCCGACCAGTATTTATGACGCATTTACAATTAATCTTTTCCTATTTTTCGGGAAAAGATATAATTCTGATGCTCGAAAAAGAACTTTTCGAATACACTCATCAACACTCAGACTTGGATTTTTCAAAAGTCGAAAAAATAGAAAGTGATGATTTCGAAGCAGATATAGCTCTGAGTATTGGTGGTGATGGTACTTTCTTAAGTACGGCTGCCCATGTTGGAAGGAAACAGATTCCAATATTAGGAATTAATACAGGTCGTTTGGGATTTTTGGCTGATGTACCAGGCGAAAATATTTTACCAGCTTTGGAAGCGATTTTGACACACAATTATTATTTCGAAGAAAAATCACTTTTATATGTCGAAACATCTGATGACCATCATTTCGATTATCCTTATGTACTCAATGAAGTATCTGTATTAAAGCAAGATAGCTCATCGATGATTAGTATCAACACCCATCTCAATGGTGAGGCAATTCATACTTATCAAGCAGATGGATTGTTAGTTTCAACACCAACAGGTTCTACTGCTTACTCAATGAGTGTTGGTGGACCGTTGGTGGTTCCGCAGGCTCAGAATATTTTGTTATCGCCAGTGGCATCCCATAGTTTGAATGTTCGTCCGTTGGTTGTGCCTGATAGTTGGGTCATCGATTTGGAAGTGAAAAGTAGAAGTGGCTGTTATCAAGTGGCTTTGGACGGTAGAAGCTTAATTTTGAACGAAAGTACAAGATTGAGAATCACTAAAGCTGATTTTTCAATTCGGGTAATCAAACAGATGAATCATACATTCTTTGATACCCTTAAAAGTAAATTGATGTGGGGAATGGATAAAAGAAATTGAAAAAAAGAGTTTGAAGATTTGAAGATTTGAAAGAGTTTGGCGTTTAGGGTTCAGCGTTTAGTGTTTGGAAGAAGGTTGAAGGGTAATTGGACGAATTTGAAAGAGTTTGGAAAAGTTGGGATGTCGAGTACTCCATTTGAAAATTTGAAAATTTGAAGATTTGAAGATTTGAAAGAGTTTGGTGTTCAGGGTTTAGCGTTTAGTGTTTGGAAGAAGGTTGAAAGGTAATTGGACGAATTTGAAAGAGTTTGGAAAAGTTGGGATGCTGAGTACTCCATTTGAAAATTTGAAGATTTGAAGATTTGAAAGAGTTTGGTGTTTAGGGTTCAGCGTTTAGTGTTTGGAAGAAGGTTGAAGGGTAATTGGACGAATTTGAAAGAGTTGGGAAAAGTTGGGATGTCGAGTACTCCATTTGAAAATTTGAAAATTTGAAAATTTGAAGATTTGAAAGAGTTTGGTGTTCGGGGTTTAGCGTTTAGTGTTTGGAAGAAGGTTGAAAGGTAATTGGACGAATTTGAAAGAGTTTGGAAAAGTTGGGATGTCGAGTACTCCATTTGAAAATTTGAAGATTTGAAAGATTTGAAGATTTGAAAGAGTTTGGTGTTCAGGGTTTAGCGTTTAGTGTTTGGAAGAAGGTTGAAGGGTAATTGGACGAATTTGAAAGAGTTTGGAAAAGTTGGGATGTCGAGTACTCCATTTGAAAATTTGAAAATTTGAAGATTTGAAAGAGTTTGGTGTTTAGGGTTCAGCGTTTAGTGTTTGGAAGAGTTTAAGATCTGTTGCAAGGATATTTGACGAATTTGAACAGATTTGGAAAAGAGTCCCGAAAAGTCGAAATGTACCATCGAATTACTCCATTTGAAATTTTCTATTACAAAACCAGAAAGTGCCAACCAAAAACACCAAACCTTAAACACCAAACACAGAACGCTAAACACCAAACCCTAAACACAGAACGCTAAACACCAAACCCTGAACGCTAACCCCCAAACCCTAAACACAGAACGCTAAACACCAAACCCTAAACGCTGAACGCTAAACGCTAAACACCAAACCCTAAACACCAAACCCTGAACGCTAAACACAGAACACAGAACGCTGAACGCTAAACACTAAACGCAGAACGCTAAACACTAAACGCAGAACACTAAACACAGAACACAAAACACTAAACAAAAAACACTATGCGTATAATTTTTATGGGAACTCCCGAATTTGCAGTGGAGAGTTTGAAAATATTAGTTGAGAATAATTACCATGTTGTTGGAGTAGTTACTATGCCCGATAAACCTGCTGGTAGAGGACATAAATTACAAAATTCTGCCATCAAGGAATATGCCATCGAAAAGGATCTTAAAATTCTTCAACCTGAGAAACTAAAAGATGAAGCTTTTCTGGCTGAGTTGGCGGCATTAAAAGCTGATATTCAGGTTGTAGTAGCTTTCAGAATGTTGCCCGAAGTGGTTTGGAATATGCCTCGACTGGGTACATTTAATTTACATGCTTCACTTCTGCCGCAATATCGGGGTGCTGCTCCTATCAATTGGGCTATCATCAATGGTGACAAACAAACGGGAGCAACTACATTTTTCTTAACCCACGAAATTGATACGGGAAAGATTATTTTGCAAGAAAAAGTTGATATTTTACCCACTGATAATGCTGGCACAGTGCACGATAAGTTAATGATGTTGGGGGCTGACTTGGTTCGCAAAACAATTGATATGATAAATGCCAATCAGGTAAATGCTGAAGAACAGACTAATTTAATTGGTACAGAAACTGTATTGAAGTCAGCTCCGAAAATTTTTAAAGAAACTTGCGAAATAAATTTGCATCAGTCAGTTAGTGCGGCACATAACTTTGTCAGAGGAATGTCACCACAGCCTACGGCTTGGACATCGGTTTTACTTCCTGGGCAAACAGAAAAAACTACACTCAAAATTTATGAATCAGATTATGAACTGATTAATCATGATTTTGAAGTAGGTGATTTAATCATTGAAGCCAACAAAACAGCTAAAATTGCACTAAAAGATGGTTTTCTATATCTAAAATCAATACAAGCCCCAGGTAAAAAACGCATGGAAATTGGCGAGTTTTTAAGGGGATTGAGATGAAAACTAACAATCCAATGGCTTTGAGAGGGAAATATATATTAAAATTAGGCGTTTTGTTTAAGCTTGTTGTACTGATTTTACTAACAGTTTTTTTCTCGCTACCCTCGTATGCAACATTCTTAACTAAAAGCGAGGTGAATGTATCCACCTTTACAATCACAAGCACATTTATTCCGTCAGTTTCATATCTTCCCACTAATACCCTTTACTCACAAAGCAAAATACTACTCTATAATTTATTCTCAGGCTCAAAATATGTTCAGTATGCTGATGTATCCTTAGGTATTATCCAAAGTTATGCGATTAACCATCAAACATTATTATTGATTATCGTGGGTCTTTTACTTGCACTTCTTATAGTATTAATAGGGCATTTTTTGCTTGTTTTTCGACGTCAAAAAAGGAAGGGAGAGTTTGAAAAGCATTCTAATTCATTTCACGTTCTTTACGACAATATGTACGAAGGTGTGGCTATTCACGAACTCGTATTTGAGGGCGGCGAAGCAGTAAACTATAAGATAATTAGTACTAATAAGCGATATAATGAAATTGTCAAAAAAACCGATGAAGATGTTATCGGTAAATTAGCTACAGAAATTTACAAAACTGCCACAGCTCCTTATCTCAATGAGTTTTCAACTGTTGCACTTACCAAGATACCTGTTCTTTTTGAAACCTATTTTGAACCTCAAGAAAAGTATTATCGAATATCAGTAGCTCCCTGGGGTAATGCCGGATTTGCAACTATTTTTGCTGATATTACAATACCTAAGAAAGCAACTATCGAACTCCAGCAGTCACAAGAGAAATTCTCAAAATTGTTTTACAATAATCCTGCAAGTATTTTTATAATCGATACTGAAAAATATCAGTTTATTGATGTGAATCAAACTTTTGAGGAGTTCAATCACCATCCGAGGGAGTATTTTATTGGAAAATCAGTATTCGATTTTTTTTCTTATACCAATCAGGATGAGATTTTGAGAAAACTGGGTTCTATCCAAGAAGGCGAAAGTGTTCGTAATTTACTACTTGAAGGTCGCACCAACGATGGAGAGTTGCGCTACAATTTAGTTTCGGCAGAAAGAATTATGATTGATAACACTTCCTGCATTTTAGTATCATCGGTGATTCTCGATGATTACTACAGGGCTTTGAGTCAGATAAAAGATAGGGAACAGAAGCTCAAAGTATCAGAACATTATTTCAAGACCTTGATTGATAACGCCCCAGTGGGCATACTCAGTGTTAACAAAGAAGGGGAGATAACTTATGTTTCGCAAAAAATAATAGATATTTTTAAACTACGTTCCGATTATATTCAGAAGCCTGAGTCTATATTCAATTGGGTAAAGCCCGAAAATGTGAGTTTTGTGAAAAAGAGGCTCTTCAAGTTAATGGCTCGAAGTGAACAACCTGAATTGATGGAATTTGAATTTATAAATGGTGAAGGGGAGTATTTTTGGGCTGATATTCAGTCGGCTATTATCAAGGATTCCAAGGATAATGTGAAGGGTTTGTTTATTTTTATTAATGAAATCACTCAACGAAGAAACGATGAGTTGAAAATAAAAGAAACATTATCGTTGTTAAATTCAACTTTTGAGTCGAGCACGAATGCGATTGTAATAGTGAATAACAAAAAACAAATTGTGGAATACAATCGTAAGTATTTGCAAATGTTTGGACTTCCAGATTTTCCTATCGGTGAGAGCGAAGATGTGATTTTGCAAAAAGTTCAAGATATAATATATAATTATGAGGACTTTATGCGTAAAATCGAGTCACTTTATGAGCAGCAAAATACTACAAGTTTTGATATCATTGCACTTAAAGATGGGCGATTTGTAGAGCGACATTCGAGGCCTCAGTATGTGGATGGGAAGATTGTGGGTCGTGTATGGAGTTTTCTTGATGTTACCGAACGAAAAACATTTGAGTCAGAGCAAATCAGAAATGAAAAGAAGCTTTTGAAGTCTGAATCGCAATTGCGTAAATATGCTCAGCACCTTCAAGAAGTACGGGAAGAAGAGCGAATGTATATTTCCCGCGAGTTGCATGACAATATGGGTCAATTGCTTACAGCACTTCGTATTGATATATTTAGATTGGCTAAAAAAACTTCTGATATTGAACTACCTCAAGTTAAAGAGATTCATGATGAAATGAAACTGGTGATTACTTATGTAGACTCAGTTATTCAATCGGTTCGGAAAATATCAAGAGAGTTGCGTCCTGTGGTTCTCGAAGATTTAGGTTTGTTGGCCGCTATTGAGAATCTAGTAAAAGATTTTCAAGCAAAAATGAATATACAATGTACACTTTCCTCCGAAGTGGAGTCATTAAAGATCGATAAAGACCATGAAATTGGAGTTTATCGTATCATACAAGAATCGCTTACCAATGTGTTTCGTCATGCCAAGGCCTCTCAGGTAGCTATTGATATCCATAAAATGGGAAAAATATATCTCATTACTGTTGCCGATAATGGTATAGGAATAACAAAGAGTCAGATGAGAACTTCCAAATCCTTGGGTTTATTGAGCATGAATGAGAGAGCCACACTTTTTAATGGTAAAGTATCCATCAAGGGAATTATTGGCAAAGGGACTACTATTTCAATTCAAATTCCAATTTTATGAAAGTTTGTAGTAATTCTTTCGATATTTTATTATATTTTTGTGAAATTTATTACAAAATAAATTAACAAATACTGGTTTTGAAGTATTATGATACAAATTGTAATTTGCGATGATCACCCAATAGTGCGCAATGGTTTGAAAAACTTGATAAATGATGAATTGGATATGACGGTAGTGGCGGAGGCCAATAACGTTGTTGAAATGTTCGATTTATTCAAATGTATTGAGTTTGATTTGCTAATTTTAGATATCTCGATGCCTGGCGTGTCGGGTTTTGAAGCTTTGTACAAAATAAAGATACGTTATCCTTTAGTTAAAGTATTAATCCTGAGTGCTTTGTCGGAGGATGCTTATGCGCTAAAGAGTTTAAAGGCAGGCGCCTCAGGCTTCTTGAATAAAGAATCCTCACCCGAGGAATTGGTAAAAGCGGTTCGTAAAATACAGACCGGTGGAAATTATCTAAGTCCAATAACGGTTGATAAATTGGCATTCAACTTTAAAATCGATAGAAGAAAACTTCCTCACGAACGTTTATCAGAGCGTGAATTTCAGATTTTGACGCTTACGGGTAAAGGTCATAAGGCTTCTGAAATTGCCGACACTTTATCTCTAAGTGTCAAAACAGTAAGTACTTACCGAACCCGTTTGTTAGGGAAAATGGAATTTAAATGTAATTCCGACATAATATTATATTGTATTAACGAGCATCTGATCGAATAATCTACATAGAAATATCATAACCAAAGAAGCACAATTTCGAGTATAATCTCCGAAGTTGTGCTTTTTCTTTGTTTGTAGGATAAACTCCTACAACAATTGTATAAATATACTTACAAGTTCAGCCTTAATTGTCCTACTCTCTAAGTCTCTTACTTACTGTATTTTCGTCCACTAAAACTACACACAATGATTAGTATTTTAATTGTTGACGAACATAGAGGTATTCGAGAAATTATCAAGAGGATAATTTCTAACAAATTTTAGACGAAAGTTATTACCAAAACAATATGCATTAGAACATCAGTTTTTATTCGCGAAAAAATGTGAACAAAGAATTGGTTGTTACCCTACACAAGTTTATAGCAGGTTAAGTTTTAAAAGACAACATCAAAACTAATATATTTAAGAATTAATTTTATGATTTTTCAAAGTAATATACATAGTGGAAAAGCTTATACAGTGAGAATCTTTCTCACTGTATTATTTTTGTTTACAATTGGTTTTGTACAATCACAAGTAAACGTTACGGGCTCTACTGGAGCAGACAATACTTATTCAACACTAAAAGCTGCGTTTGATGCCATAAATGCCAACGCAACTCAAACTGCTAATAATATTGTGATTAGCATTACTGCCTCAACAACCGAAACCGCCTCGGCAAGCCTAACGGGCAATGGAACTTCGTGGGCAACTTTGAAAATTTATCCAACTACTACAGGTTTATCTATTACTGGAAATTTTGCAGCCCCATTAATTAACCTGAACGGTGCTGATAATGTGACTATTGACGGACGAGTAAATGCAACAGGAAGTACGAAAGATATAATTATCATTAACACTAATACAGGGTATCCAACGATAAAATTGTATAATGATGCGTGTTTAAACAAAATACAATATTGTATAATAAAAGGAGCAAACAGTTATATTGCATCTGATTTAACAAATGATGCTGGTGTAATTAGAATAGGAACAGCAAGTACAATTGGAAACAAAGACATAACTATTGATAATTGTAACTTAACCTCCGTAGATAATACAAAAAGACCAAGAGTAATGATTTCCTCTTGGGGTACCAATGGTATGGTAAATGATGATATTACAATTAGTAATTGTAAC
>JBBRHJ010000186.1:0-7641 GCA_038222885.1 Bacteroidales bacterium
ACAAGCAAGAAGAATTTTTTTGATAACCGATGGAATAATCTCATAGAATTTCAGTAAAAAAGAATAAATTATTGAGAAAAAAAAGACAAAATTTAATCAACACGATTCGTGTCCGAACAGATTAAATTTTGTCGTTTTTAATAGTTTTATCGGTGGTTATTTCATTATCTTAGT
Source organism: Bacteroidales bacterium (assembly GCA_038222885.1). Taxonomy (GTDB): domain Bacteria; phylum Bacteroidota; class Bacteroidia; order Bacteroidales; family Paludibacteraceae; genus Paludibacter. The sequence continues at coordinate 175 of JBBRHJ010000186.1, forward strand.
AGACTTTGATCTACCGTTATCAAATGTAAGTTGAACGATATACAACCCTTTTTCAAAATTACTTGTGTCGATTTGTTTTTCGTTTGTTCCCAAATAAATTACCTTTCCAACCATATCCAATATTCTGATTTGTTTTGTGTTATCTTGGGTGGAAATATTCAGAACGTCCATCACAGGGTTCGGATATACAGATAGCTTATTTTCCTCAACTGATTCGACAGCTGCTGGAGCTTCATTTTTAGTTATTTCCCACCAATTCAGTTTCAGTCCTCCTCGTTTAAAATCAATACGAATTTTTTGTTTTCCGGCATCAAAAGTCGCTTTACATTGTTGAGTGTTCCATACACCAATCCCATTATTTACGAAAGCCAGTGATCCTTTTTCAACATTGTTTAGAGAAATTCGCACTTCTGAAGCATCGGGGTATTGAAAAGCATTGCGGAAAAAGACATTGTATTCTCCGGCTGTAGGAATATCTACATTGTAATCTACATAGTCGTACGTTGGATCGAAATCTGTTACATTAAGATGGTCGGATACATCAGTGGTTTTTTCCAACCGGATACCTTTTTGACTAATATAATGTTCAGAAGGTATGCGTTGAGAAGTGGTAAAATAGAAATTAGTATCGTAGGATGACATATAGGTAAATATTTCACCTAAAGGCAACAATACACCTTCCTGAGATTTGTCTAACAATTGATTAAAGGGATATCCTCCTCCATAACCGCGATCTTTGAACCATGCATAACGGAATACATCAGGATCAGTTTCTAAATAATCAAAAGCATCGAACAAAAAACGTTGTTGGGAATCAGCCGTTGTTGAAGTTTCCCATGCGCAAAATTCGGTGAGCCAAATTGGTTTCCCGTATTTCTTATAGCTTGCAATAGTCGATTTTACAGCCGAAGCCGACGGCATGTAGATGTGAACGGCAATGTGGTCGACACGGCAAGCAGGACAAGCTGCAAAAAATTCGTCGTACCATTTAATAGGATCCTGATAAGGTGCATCAGGACTGAAATTCAATGCAGGTCCAACAATGGTTAAATGAAATTCATCAGCAATTGCTTGTAAAGCAGGCCACCTTGCAGCTGCTACAGCTGGAGTCATATTAGCTTGTGCTCTGAAATTCGGTTCATTAAAACCGAGTATGTATTTTATTTCGGGATGTGCTGTCAGGAGCGAGCGGATTGCCGATTCATTTATACTATTCCAGGCCATAGGAATGAAATCAACGCCATATTCTTTGAAAGCAGCATCATTACCTGAACCTGATTGTCCCCAATTATAAACCCACGAAAGTCCGGGAGATAATGATTTAACATCCTCGGTTAGTAAGGTGTTATAACCAACGCCTCTCTTAAAACTTCGAGTTTGAGCCTGAGCAAAAAAGAAACTCAAACAACTTACGAACAGGATAATTATATATTTTTTCATTTTGACTTTTTCTTTAATATAAGAATTTAATAATCTAAACCATTAACGAGTGGTGAAATATGTGAGATGATTTAAGCGAATAAGTAAATTTACGGATAGCAATAAATATTTGTGATAGGTTTTTAATTTTCAAAACCTCGGAGCTAAAAAAGGACTTTGTTTTTCAAAATTAAAAAAACAAGTTTTTTCTGCAACGTATTCAGACCTGTGCTGAAAGGAGAAAGAATAGGATAAAACACCACTAAAGCGCTGTATTTTACTTTAGTGGTGTTCTTAATTCAAAATAATGTTATTTGATTATTACTTTAGCAACAGCATTACCTGATTTGATAATGTAAGCGCCTTTAGCTAATTCTTCAACCCCAAAGATTGGTTCTATAGATTTTTTAACCAAAGCACCGGTAACACTATAAACTTCGATTGGAGCAGTTGCATTCAACACTTCAACTATTTGCCTTGTTACCATAACCTCTAATTTATTAGCTTTCACATCATTTAATCCAGATGTGCCTGGTAAATAGAAGTAAACTCCATCAATGCCAATGTTATTAGGAGCTGCGCCACTTAAAATTACAAAATAGTTGCCTTTAAATCCCGCCCGGTTTGTAAAACCATAATTTTTCAATTGTGCTACGGTCATATCAATCACATTCCATGTACCATCGCTTTTAAAAGTAGGTAGAATACTAGGTGTAATATTAGGAGCATTTTCCACCATACCTGTTCCAACAGAGAATTTTGCGATTCCTGTAGCACCATTTCCCATAACCTGAATTTGAGAAGCTTTAGCTGTGGTTGTTTTTACTGCCATGTGAAAATGATAATCATCTGTCATAGCCGTGTAATTTACATCAAACGCCGTTGTTACACCAGCTGTATTTTCACGCATACAGAATCCTAAACCTGACCAACCAATAGTACCTACTGTAAAATCAAGAAAACCGCCAATTTGACCAAAGCAACCTTTGCCAGTTGCAGCATTAGCTAAATAGGTATTCTCCCAAATATACAATGCTTTTTCACCATTTGGGCTTGTAGCTGCATCCCAGTTCACACGTAAGTCCTGTACAATTTTAGCTGGAGTTATTCCGTTTTCGATTTCCGTATCAGCATCTAAATAAATTAAATAATAATGACTGCCAGTTAACGAAGGATCTACAGCATTGGCTTTGTTACCCATAAAAAAGGTCAATGCCATAACACACATAAAAGTAATTACTTTTTTCATAATGATAAAAATTTTAAAAATTAATAATAAAAATAGTTTGTTTATTTACTTGTTTTTATGTTCCTCTAAATCTCGAGAGAGATTTAGAGGAACATATATTCTTTATTGTACAGGTACACCATCATACCCAGGATTCTGAGGCATCGGACTGTTCAAGTCGCGCTCTTGTTGAGGAATAGGAAATAATTCATGTTTTCCCTTTACAAATTCAGACATATAAGTCGAAATTTGAGGTTTGGTTATTTCCCGATAATGATTCATCACGTCGCCTAAAAGTCCCCACCGTTTCAGGTCAAACCAACGCTGCCCTTCCATTGCCAATTCTACGCGGCGTTCATGCTGGATTGCCAAATATAAATCGTCAACATTATCCTGCAATTGTTTTGTTCCACTCTGTCCTACACCTTGCAATGGAATGCTGTAATTAGGAAATGCAGGAAGAATATCTGTTCTGCCAGCAGTTATTCGGGCTCGATTTCGTACTTCTTCCAATGCCCATTTTGCACGATTTACATCAGGAGAACTTTGTTTGAGACATGCTTCCCCATACATCAACAACACATCAGCGTAGCGAATTTCTTTATGGTTGATTTCTCCACGGGTGGAATGGCCTAATATAATCGCTGTTGTATCTGGATTCATCATTATATATTTCCTTGCTGTATAGCGGTCGCCAAGATACACATTGATATTGTTGGTATTATCGTCGCTCGCACCAACTTCATCTAATGTGGGTGCATAAATGGCAGCTTCACGTCGTGGGTCACCGGATTCAAATTCGTCGTACAGCTCTTGAGTAGGGCGATTAAATCCCCAACCTTCTTGACTTCGTCCAAGACTGTCTTTAAGTCCCCAACGTGGACGGGTCATGGTAGGCGTTAACGTACCACGTGAAAATCCCATACCGTTCCAGCCGTCACTGGTACCTTCGGCTATATATTGAATCTCAAAAACAGATTCTGAATTGTTTTCACCGCTTACAGCAAAAATATTATTATAATTAGAAACTAGAGTATATTGATTTGAATTAATAATAGTATCTCCTTGTAATTTAGCATCATTGTAATTATGGTTATTCAAATAAGCTTTCATTAATAGGGCACGTGCTGCGCCTTTAGTAGCACGACCAAGTTCTCCGGCAGTATAAGCACTTCGTTCAGGTAAATATTTGATAGCAAATTTCAAATCACTATATATTTTTTCATATACTTCACTTTCAGTTGCACGGGGTTGTTTCCATTCCGATTGTGCTTTTATTACATAATCTACCAACGGCACACCACCAAACATACGTACTAAGCGTAAATAATACATAGCCCGAAGGAAAGAAGCTTCAGCAAGTACTCTGTTCTTTAATCCGGCTTTTTCTTTTACAAACAATTCGGGCTTCATGGTTGGTACAATTTCATGTACTAAGTTGCAACGGAAAATACCCATGTATTGGCAGCGGTAATACCACAAAAGTGTAGCATTGTCAGATTTTGTTTGGAAATTTTCCATATCAAAAACGGTACCCATATCACTCAATGTGTTACTTCCTTTAAGTGCATCATCAGAACAAATATCTCCGATAAACCATTCATTGAAAAAGGTACCTCCATTATTTTGATACTCCCATGTTAACGGAGCATAACATGCTGTTGCTGATTGAACAGCAGATGTGGCATCGATAAAAGAATCTTCAATACTGACGTTTCCTTCTTTAGGGAAATTTAAATAATCATCGCAAGAAGAAAGAGATATTCCCAGCAATGTAACTATGATAAATAATTGATTTTTCATTTTCATTGTATTAATTTGCTAATTAAAAGTTCATATTTAAACCTACAAGTAAAGTACGTGCTTGTGGGAAGTTTCCATAATCACGTCCACTATTTCCAACTTCGGGGTCGTAGCCTGTATATTTAGTAAAAGTAAGTAAGTTACTTGCTGAAATATAAAAACGCACTTTGTTAATCATTGCTTTTTTAGTCAAATCTTCGGGAAGCGTGTAACCAAGTTGTAAGTTTTTCAAACGTAGGTAAGACGCATTTTCAACAAATCGGCTTGAGGGCAGTGCATTATTAGTACTTCCAGTTTTTGCAGGATTTGGGATAGACCCATTCGACCCGTTCAGACCATTAATCCAAGGACTGTTAGTATCATTTGGATCGGAATGCACCGGATAAAATACATTGTGCATATCAGTGCTTAAAACGCCTGATGCACCATCAGACTCTAATTTATTCTGTCGTAGCCCGTTATACACTTCATTTCCGGCAACACCTTGAAAAAAGACCTGAAAGTCAAAACCTTTGTAATTAGCACTAGCATTAAATCCGTAAGTTACCGGTGGGAAAGCATTACCGGCATCATAACGATCTAGATCGTTAATTTGACCATCATTATTCAAATCGGCATATTTAGCATCACCAGGTTTATAATCTGTACTAGGCTGTATTTCTTTTACCTCGCCTGTTTCCGGATTTGTCCAGGTATACGCTTTTATTTCATCTACCGTTTGAAATACTCCTTCATATTTCAATACATAAATAGTATTCAAAGCATACCCCTGATCACTCATAATAAATCCATCCCAAATGGTTTGTCCACCATTTACATCGGTAAGTTTATTGTCAGTTAAAGAAAAATTTCCGCCAATGGAATAATTAAATGCTCCTACTTTATCGCGATAATCTAAACTAATTTCTATTCCATCATTTTTTACAGTAGCTGCATTCGCTGTTACATCATATCTGAAACCAACTTGTGCCGGAGCTTTTACCGTCATGAGCATTCCTTGTGTAATTCTTCGGAACAAATCAATATTTCCACTCAATTTTCTAAAAATTCCAAAATCTAAACCTATATCCGTTTGATTCGTTGTTTCCCATTCAATAACTTGCGGGATGTTTCCCATAGATAAACCGATACCATTTTCCAAAGAACTTGGTCTGCCAAATGGATATCCAACCATATAGGTGGAAGTATTCCATGCGGTAGGAATAGCACCGGTTTCAGATAGTGATCTATCGTTCCCTAAAAGTCCCCATCCTACTCTTATTTTCATAAAATCAAAAGTGTTACGCATCGGCTCAAAGAAATTTTCTTCACTAATTTTCCATGCACCAGCTAACGAAGGGAAAGCTCTCCAGTAATGACCACTTGAAAGTTTGGATGAGCCATCGTACCTGAAATTGGCAGTAAATAAATATTTATTGTCTAACGAATAACCCAAACGACCAAAATAAGAGGCCATTCGTCCTTTACTTACTCCATCACCTCCGCTTCGTGTGGGCGTAGCAACACCTGAAACAGGATCAATAATAACCGTATTTTTTGTTTTGTCAACATACCAACTTGTTGGAGCATCATTCATTAAATAGTCACCACTTGCATTCACTGTGTAATAATTAACCTCTTCCATGGAAGTCCCGAGCATTGCAGTTATTTCGTGTCTATCCCTAATTTTTGTGTTATAAGTAGCAACTCCTTCATAAGTAAGTTGCTGAGTACGACCCATAGACGCTGAAACGCTACTTTTAGTAATTGCATTATAAATCACATCCAATACGGGAGTATAAGTTCTGGTCATACCATTCCATAATTTCATATTTACATCCCCGCGCACCACTAATCCTTTAAAAGGTTTAATTTCCAAATAAATATCTCCTACCCAATCGTCATTGTTGTTATTAGGTTTTGAATTGAAAACCTGATTGTAGGGGTGCATCACATTTCGGAAAAGAGAAGGAGTGGCATATTCTCCACTCATATCAATTGCTTCCTCTGGATGATTTCTACGATAACCACTCATAGTACCCTCGGCATATTTTACCGGATCCCAAGGTGCCATTGAAAGCGCACTGGCGAGTAAAGCAGTATTTCCATTATTCTGAACATTGTAACTGTGTGAATTGGTAAACGAAAGATTTTGACCAATACGCAACCAGTTTTTCACATCGTATGAGGTGTTTAAACGCAAGGTTAGACGATTGTAGTACGATCCGATTAATGTACCTTTTTGATCAAAATAATTGACACTCATCATGTAGTTTGACTTATCGGTTCCTCCATCGGCCGAAAGATAATAGTTTTGCATTAAGGCATCTTTCACAAAAACTTCATCCTGCCAATCGGTTTCAATCTTAGTATAATCTATACCGGGAGTCAATATCGAACCATCTGGGTTAAATTCTATAATGCGAGGATAGCGGGGATCCTTACTCTGAGTATAATTAGAACGAATCCATTCGTTCAATTTGACAGCATCAAGCTCAGCTTTTGTATTTCCAAGCAAGGCTACAGAATTGGCTAAGTCATCTCTTCCCATTACATTTATTTTCTTCCAGCGGTTCTGCGTGCCAACATAGGTTTCCAAGGTAATGTTTGATTTACCGGAAGAATTTCCTTTTTTGGTGGTAATCAATATTACTCCATTCGCACCACGGGAACCATAAATAGCTGCTGTTGATGCATCTTTTAATACTTCCAGCGAAGCAACATCACTTGTACTCAAGAAATTAATGTTATCTGTCACCACTCCATCAACAACATATATAGGACTTGAGTTACCTGTTGTTCCTACGCCACGAATACGAATAATCGCATCAGCTCCCGGCTGTCCTGAATTGGAGTTTACTGTTACCCCAGCCATACGCCCTTGCATTGCCTGATCAACTCGCGCTACAGGTGCCATCTTCAAGTCTTTGCCAGAAATTGAACCAACTGCACCGGTTAAATCACTTTTTTTCATGGTACCATAACCAATTGCTACAACTTCATCCAACATTTTTGTATCAGCTTCAAGAACAATTTTT
>JBBRHJ010000187.1:0-7560 GCA_038222885.1 Bacteroidales bacterium
GGGCGTCAGCTGCAGCACGGTCTCCACGCTGTCAAGCAGCAGCCCCAGCCACACCGGCCCGTTGTCCAGCCGTTGCGCTGCCAGGATCTGCGCCGGCTGCAGCCCCAGCGCCTGCGCCAACTGGCCCAGCAGTTCGGGGCTGGGTGCCGAGCGCTTCAGGCGCGGTGCGGCAAACGCCAGGCGGCGGCCTTCGGTAGCCCGCAAAAGTAAACGAGTGGTTACAGTTTCCGAATTCGAAAAGCTAAGAATAAAAAATATTATGCATTTGGGTGATAACCTGAGAGCAATTTATAATGGGGTTGGTACACATTTTCACAAAATTGTGGACAATAAAATACTAGCAGCCGCAAAGCAAAAATATAATTTGCCAGATAATTTTCTTTTCTTTTTAGGGAATACCGATCCTAAGAAAAATACAGCAAATACATTGAAGGCTTTTGCTTTATTCAATGCAAAATCTGATATAAAATATAAACTCGTAATGCTAGATTACGAAGAAAATGCTTTGATGCAGGTTCTTTCGGATATTGGGCATCCAGAAATTCGAAAAGACATAGTAATGACAGGTTATGTTCCCAATTCGGAAATGCCTGCAATTATCAATCAGTGTAAAGTCTTTCTTTATCCTTCGCTACGTGAAAGTTTTGGAATTCCGATTCTTGAAGGTATGGCTTGTGGAGTGCCTGTGATAACTTCAAATACATCTTCTATGCCCGAAATTGCGGGTGATGCTGCATTAATTGTTGATCCTACACACCCACTCGAAATTGTAACAGCAATTGAAAAGATTTTGAATGATAATGAGTACAGAGATTCACTTTGTTTGAAAGGAATTGAGCGTGCAAAACAATTTTCGTGGAAAGTAATGGCTGAAAAATATCTCGAATTGTATCAACAAATTTATGCTGAAATCTAAAAGTAACTATGATTAAGAATGAGAATATAATTTGTGTTGCAAATACCAGTTGGTTTGGTAATTATGCCAAATCCACGGTGCAAATTATGGAACGCCTAGCCAAAGATAACCGCGTTTTATTTGTTGAATATCCTTATACCATTAAAGATGTTTTTTCTACATTGAGAGGACAACAAAATGCTCCTGTTGAACGTATGTTAGGCATAAAGAAAAGATTACAGGAAATTGATACCAATGTTGGGAGTAAAGTGTATAACTTGGTTACTCCTCCAGGAATTCCTGTTTTCTTCTTAAAAAACGAAAGAATTTTTGATTTTTTCTTTAAAATTAATGTGCTCATTTACAAGATATCGTTAAAAAGAACAATGAAGAGATTGAAGTTTGATAATCCAATTGTTATTACGGCTTACAATCCATTTTATGGTCTTTCGCTTTTAAACAAATTGAAGGAAAAATCTCATATTTACTATTGTTACGATGGGGTGGAATCAGGATTTTTCGGAAAAAGGATATTTGATTATGAAGCCAATTTTTCAAAGAAAGTAAAAACAATCATAACCACATCCGATTTTTTGAACATTGAGAAATTAAAGATAAACTCAAACAGTCATGTAGTGAAAAATGGAGTTGATTTTCCATTATTCAGTAAATTTTGTAAAAAAGAAGTTTATAACCGTGAGCGTAAAAGAGTCGGATTTATTGGTAGTCTTGATCCGCGATTTGATATAGAAACGGTCGAAAATGCGGTGAAAGTACTGACTGATTTTGATTTTGAATTTACAGGAGATCCTCGAAACCAGCTTTTAAAGTCACAATTAAGTAAGTATTCTAATGTGAAATTTTTTGATCCGGTAAAGCCCAATGATGTTCCTGAGCTGCTAGCAACGTACGATGTAGGCATTATTCCATATATTGTAAATGAGGTAAATAAAAATATTTATCCATTAAAAATTAATGAGTATTTGGCTGTTGGAGTTCCGTTGGTTATGACTGCTTTTGCTATTCTACCCGAATTTGAAGGTTTAGTGAGTGTATCTGAAAATGCAAATGATTTTATTGAAAAGTTGAAGACCGAAACGCTGAATGATTCAGAAGAAAAAATTAAAGCAAGAATAGCATTTGCAGCATCAAATTCATGGGAAGCAAGAACTGAACTATTCAGTGATATAATTGCTAAAAATATTTGAAATTCCAAATTTTAAAAAGAAATAAATTTTGTTTAACTAATTAAATATCAAGAATATGTATTACAGAAACATTTCGGATTTAAATAAAATAATTCTTAAAAAATTAAATGTAATTCCTCGCGATTTTGATTTAATTGTTGGAATTCCACGAAGTGGTATGTTGCCTGCCAATTTGTTGGCACTATATTTAAATCGTCCATATACCGACATACATTCGTTCCTGAACGGCCATATTTATAAAGCAGGTGCAAGGGGACAATTTTTTGATATTAAGCAATTTAAGAAAATATTGGTAGTAGATGATAGCATCGCTTCTGGCTCTGCAATGTTGAAATCAAAGGAGCTACTGAAAGACCTGAACAAGGATTTTGATATAAGATATTGTGCAATATTTGTTATTCCCGGAAAAGAAAATCTAGTAGATTATTTTTTCGAAAGTGTTCCACTTCCTCGCTATTTTCAGTGGAATATTTTCAATCATACTACCCTCGAAAAAGCTTGTTTCGATATTGATGGAGTTTTGTGCATTGATCCTACAGAAGAACAAAACGATGACGGACCAAAATACATCGATTTTTGTTTGAATGCAGCTCCTTTATACATTCCAGGGAGTAAAATCGGGACAATTGTCACTTCGAGATTAGAAAAATATCGAGGAGAAACAGAAAGTTGGCTGCAAAAAAACAATGTAAAATATAATAAACTGGTTATGCTTGATTTGCCAAACAAGGAAGCTCGTCAGAAGGCGAATAGTCATGCCGAACATAAGGCGAATACATATAAATCGGGAAACTATATTCTTTTTATTGAAAGTTCATTAAGTCAGTCTATTGAGATCAACCGCATTACCAAAAAGCCAGTACTTTGTACCGAAAATTTTGAAATGATTTTCAATTCTGAATCCCTTATGTACAATATGAAGAGTGGAAAATATTTTCCTGGACTCAGACAATTTGCACTAAAAGTAAGAGATAAAATTCGGAATCGTTAGAATTTAAATGTGCTCATTATGAAAAAGATAGGAATAATTACAATTACCGACTACGTAAATTATGGCAACCGTTTGCAAAATTACGCATCGCAGGAATTACTGAAATCCATGGGTTTTGAGGTAGAATCTATTGTTAATTATCCTGTAAAAGATAAAGATCTTACTTTAAAGACCCGTATTGTTAATGCAGTTAAACTAAGCCCTGTAACTTTATTCCAAAAAGTCATAGCAAAAGTTCAGGAAAGACTTACTAAAGAAAAATATGTGCTAGGACAGAAGGCTAAGGAAGAATCTTTCAGAAAATACAATAAAACACATATTGATGAAACAGATTTTGTGGTTAAAACAAATGATGTTCTGCCAGATTTAGGATCAAAGTATGATTACTTTGTAGTTGGTAGCGATCAAATATGGAATCCAAACATTCGTTATGGATCATCGGTGGATTTCCTGACCTTTGCTGCAAAAGAGAAGCGAATAGCATTAGCTCCTAGTTTTGGTGTTTCAACAATTGCACAAAAGTATGAAGAGCGTTATTCAAAATGGATTTCAGAGATGGCATTTCTTTCAGTTCGTGAGCAGGCAGGAGCAGAGTTGATAAAAAAGCTCACGGGTCGGAATGCGGAAGTATTGATTGATCCTACTTTAATGCTTACACGTGAACAATGGCTAAAGGTGGCTGAAACAGCTAAACATAAACCCGTTTCGAAATACTTGTTGACTTATTTTATTGGTTCACTGTCGGGCAAAAGAAAGAAAGCTATAAGTGAACTTGCTGCCAAAAACAATCTTGAGATTGTACAGATGAAAAGTCTTGATGATTTTGAGCGTTACGATGCCAATCCAGGAGAATTTATTGATTATATTAATTCAGCCTCATTGGTTTGCACCGATTCTTTTCACGCTATAATTTTCTCCATTCAAATGGAACGGCCATTTGTCGTTTTCGATCGAGAAGGGAAAAGTGCTCCAATGTCTTCACGAATAGATACTTTATTGTCTAAATTCAACTTTGAAAACAGAAAACTCAGTTTCTTTCATAATAATACGGATTCTTTAAAAATTGATTTCGCTCATGTGCCTGAAATTTTGAGTGTTGAACGAAAAAAGGTGACTGATTATCTCAAAAATGCATTTGGAATTTTAAACACCGAAGATAAATAATGAAAGTCAATCAACTCAAAGCTGGTGCCATTATGTCCTATTTGTTAATAGGATTAGGCAGCTTGATTTCCATCGTTTACACTCCGATAATGTTAAGATTACTCGGTCAAAGTGAATTTGGATTGTACAATCTTGTAGCTTCAGTAGTGAGTTATCTTGGATTATTGAATTTTGGGTTTGGAAGTGCTTACGTAAAATATTATTCAGGTTATAAAGTTAAGAATGAAACTGAAAACATTGCCCGATTGAACGGAATGTTTATGATTATATTCTCTCTGATGGGTGTAATTGCTGTTTTAGCAGGTTTAGTTTTGGTGTATAATACTGATATTGTTCTTGGAAATCAACTTACTGCTATTGAATTGTCTAAAGCAAAAATTCTTATGGCGGTTATGGTTCTGAATATTGCATTTACTTTTCCTTGTATTGTTTTTAATTCTTATGTTTCAGCTATAGAAGCATTTGTGTTTCAGAAAGCGTTACAAATTGTAAAAGTCATAACCAGTCCTTTTCTAATATTACCCATTCTAATGATGGGTTATGCGTCCGTTGGTTTAGTGGTGGTTAGTACTGTTTTGAATATTATTGTTGAGTTAGTAAATATTTGGTACAGTTTTAAAAAACTCAACATAACATTTTCATTTAAGAAATTTGATTTTTCGTTGATGAAAGAAGTCGCCATTTTTTCATCATTTATTTTCATCAATCTAGTGGTGAATCAGGTAAACTGGAATGTCGATCGTTTTATAATTGGTTGGTTTCATGGAACAGTGGCAGTAGCCAAATATAGCCTTGCAGCACAGTTGAATACCTATTATTTGGCACTTTCTACCGCCATGTCAAATGTATATATTCCGCGGGTTAATAAAATGATTTCGGAAAGAAACGATAATTTTGAACTAAGCGAATTATTTACCCGACTAGGTCGGTTACAGTTTATTTTGTTGTCGTTAATTTTTACTTCCTTGATATTCTTTGGGCTGTCATTTATAAAACTTTGGGCAGGAAATGATTATGCCGAATCATATCCTATAGCTCTTTTATTGATTATTCCAGTTACTATTCCGTTGATTCAAAATTTAGGTATAGAAATTCAACGAGCTAAAAATATGCATAGATTTCGTTCGTGGGTATATCTTGCAATTGCAGTTTTAAATGTAGGAATCTCAATTCCATTGGTGAAATTATACGGTGGTTTTGGTGCTGCTTTGGGAACATCCATTGCCTTGGTTGTTGGTAATGTTTTGATTATGAATTGGTACTATCACAATAGGGTAGGGCTGAATATCATTTATTTCTCAAAACAAATTTTCAAAATATTACCGTCATTGATAATACCATCAATTATTGGAACATTAATGTTGGTTTTTCTAAATTTAGAGGATTTGAAAGTATTCATAGGAAGTGCCTTTGTATATGTCCTGTTTTTTGGATTTTCAATGTGGTTCATAGGAATGAATAGATATGAAAAAGAGTTGGTGATAAAACCCTTAAAAAGGATAAGTCAGAAATTTCTACCGATAAACAATTAATAGTATTTTACCTAAAATATTTGAAGGAGATTTTTATAATGAGTGAGATATCAAATAAAATAAAAAAGTTGCTGCCAAAAAAAGTAATCTATTATTATTACCTCATGACAGCTATAAAGGCTACTTTGTACGATCTGAAAAGACGCGTTCATGATAAAGTTTATAATAACTCAGAAGCTGAGAAAATAAAACGTGACCTTACGCTTGCTTATCACATTGTTGAAAAAGGGCTTACTATGCCAGTTCCCCGTCCCGGATTTGGGAAGCCTGTTGTAATGGGATTGGTGGATACAGTATTAAAATACGAGCGGATGAAATTACCTCAAACGGAGATGGAGTTTTCACAGTCGGTTTCTGTATTAAAAGAATATATCGAATTTCATAAATTAATTGATTTTGCTCTTGACACTGATTTAGCAGTAAAACTCTCGATTATTGAGACTAAATTTGAGGGTGTTACTGGATTAAAGCAAATGAACATTTCAAGTGCTGATTATTTCAAAGATATAAATGCAGCATTTGATACCTTTTGTAAATCAAGGTATTCAGTAAGAAATTATACTGATGAGGAAATCCCGTTACAAATACTGACAGATTGTATTGATTTGGCTCAAAAATCACCTTCATTTTGTAATCGTCAACCAACTCGTGTACATGTAGTTAAATCGGCAGAAAAGAAAAAAGCTATTCTCGAACTTCAAAACGGTAACAGAGGATTTGGTCATTTGGCAGAAACATTGTTGGTTATTACTTCGGTTATTTCAACCACTAAAGATATTCATGAGCGAAACGAAAATCATTTGAATGGAGGAATGTTTAGCATGACCTTATTAAATGCTTTACATTTCAATAAAATTGGTGCCTGTGCATTAAATTGGAGTGTATCTTCCGATAAGGATATAAAACTCAGAAAATTACTTGATATTCCTGAAAATGAAGTTATTTTAGTTGTAATTTCGTGTGGATATGTTCCTAATCAATTTTCTATTGCATCATCACCTCGAAAAGCAGCATCAGAAATCACTAAAGCATACGTTTAACTTTAAAAGCATTAGGTTTATGAAAACATTAGAAATTATTTTCTGGATATTATTAGCCATTATTTTCTATACCTATATCGGATATGGAATTGTATTATTTATAATGATACGTGTCAAAAGGCTATTTATAAAGAAAAAAGCCCTAACATTAAATGAAAATGAATTACCTGAAGTTACGCTCCTTATTGCAGCCTACAACGAACAAGACTATGTCAAAGCTAAAGTTGAAAACACTCAGAGTTTGAATTACCCACCAGAAAAATTACATCAAATATGGGTAACTGATGGGTCAAATGATGCAACTCCCATTTTATTAGCTGAGTATAAAAACATTGAAGTGCTTCATAAGCCTGAGCGAAATGGAAAGATTGCAGCTATGAATCGTGCTGTGAAATTCGTAAAAACGCCTATCGTAATTTTCTCAGATGCAAATACATTGTTAGGAAAAGATTCAATTCGGAAAATAGCTGAAATGTTTGCAGATCCTAAAACTGGTTGTGTTTCAGGTGAAAAGCGTATCTTTAATGCAGATTCTGAGGCTGCATCGGCTGCTGGAGAAGGTATTTATTGGAAATATGAATCTGCTTTAAAACGCTGGGATGCCGAACTCTATTCGGCTGTGGGTGCAGCAGGTGAGTTGTTTGCTATTCGTACAGAGCTCTTCAACGAAGTGGAACCTGATACACTCTTGGATGATTTTATAATTTCATTAAGAGTTGCAATGCAAGGT
>JBBRHJ010000188.1:0-7553 GCA_038222885.1 Bacteroidales bacterium
AATTACGCAAGGAACACCGATACAGATATCGTTTTGTCCATATTCGCCTTCCAACGATACGCAACATGGGATAATTTTCTTTTGGTCGTGAATGATAGATTCTACCAAGTAAGCAGCAGCTGCTCCTGGAGCATACCAAGCCGAAGTTCCCAATAAACCTGTAAGAGTTGCACCACCAACCATCGTGTCAGCAACCACTTTTGCCAAAGCTTCAGCATCAAGTAAATCACCTACCGGACGACCTTTGTAGTTAGCAAAACGAGTCAATGGAATCATAGTAGTATCACCATGTCCACCAATAACCATACCTTCTACTTCGTTAGGATTGGCGTTCAATGCTTTGCTTAAATAACATTTGAAACGTGCACTATCCAACGCACCACCCATACCAATAATCTTATTTTTAGCTAATCCTGTAGATTTCAATGCCAAGTAAGTCATGGTATCCATTGGGTTACTCACTACTACTATTATAGCATTTGGCGAAAACTTAAGTACGTTTTCAACAACTGATTTTACGATTCCAGCATTAACACCAATTAATTCTTCGCGAGTCATACCTGGCTTGCGTGGAATTCCAGAAGTGATAACCACAACATCTGAATCGGCAGTTTGAGCATAATCATTGGTACAACCTACAATTTTAGAATCGTAACCCAACAAAGAGGCAGTTTGAAGCATATCCAAAGCTTTTCCTTCCGAAATGCCTTCTTTTACGTCTAACATTACCACTTGATCAGCTACTTCATTGAATGCAAGTACATTTGCACACGTTGCACCTACGTTTCCGGCGCCTACTACTGTTACTTTTGACATATTCTTTATTTATTTTAAGTTATTCATATTTTGGACTGCAAAGATACAACAAACATTCAATTAAAGAAAAATTTCTTTAATAATTTAATGTTTATTTCTATTTGAATTTTTTGGTATTTCGTATTAATAACACTGCTACAAATCGATTATTTGAGCGTTTTGTAACATATCGTAAAATATTCTTATACAACGATTAAACTTTTGCATATATTTGCAGTCTTATTTGAGTATTTGAAAATAAATACCAACCCTTTAAACAAATAAATAATCATGAAAACTAAACAAAGCATTTTTCTTTTCCTGTTTTCGACCACATTAATTTTTAGCGGTTGTAACAGTACCACCGATTTAAAGACCGATGAAGCGGCATCTTTAAAAGTGTCCCTTCAAAATAGTGCCGCAACGCTTTCAACTGCTATTGGCGAAATTACCAATACACCTGATTTTCAGATGATGAGCAACGTAAGCGGAAATTCATCTATGGTGCCCTCGTTCGATGGACAGTTTGTAGCTCCCACAACAAACGTGAAAGTTGATTCGGTAAAAATAACGCTTGCTGACATTGCAGGTACTTATAACTACTCGTGGACAAAAGTAAAAAAAGGTCAATTTAATATTATGCGATTCTTTGACCGTACAGCTAACAGTTCCGATATGATTGTGAAATTACCTGCTCAAAAAGTAAAAAATCCGGGTTCATTGTTCAGCTTTCAAGCCAAGGATAGTTTACTTGCTAATAATTTTGAAGCACAGGTTACTGAATATATGCTTAAAAGAAGTAAACTCACTGGATTTGAATACAATCTGAAATCAAGTTTAAAACTTGATGATGCAGCATTAGGCATGTTAAATATCCAAACCACTCGTAACAAAATGAATGGATACAATTATTCGTCATCGTACAAACTAAACAGTGGTTACAATGTGGTTTGTCAAGATATTAGTGGTGATACTTTAACTTCAGTTTACTCAATTTCAAAGGATAATAAAACTTTATTTGAAGAAAAAACATCCACCTATAAAGTAGATAATGGAGTACGTAAACGCGAAAAAGTATATTCGCTTACTTTGGGCAATGTGAAAATTGTTCGCACCATGGGTTTGAATAGTTTTGAAACTGCAAAAGTATATTTGGATGGAGTTTTACAAGCCAATGCCAAGGTTGAAATCGTTGTAATTAATCCTGCTGATGATGATCAAACAGTAGTGAAACAGAAACGTATGGTTAAAATCACCTTTGACGATGGCACAAGCAAAACCATCAAAGAGCTGACCAACAATTCGATAGATAAAATTGGAGAAATTTTCCGCTCGGTTCGTCAAGCTTATTTTGCAACAGATATTATCGACAGAATTGCACAGAATATTTATTGGAATAAATAATTGTTTTTTTAGAGGTTTAGTTAGCGTCTTTACCGAAAATGAATGACAGCCGGTTAGGTATTCCGGTTGTCATTTTTTTTTGCATTCCAATGTGAAAATTATTGTTTGTATAAATCCTGAAAATGCCTTACATTTGCATTCCTCAAATTTCAATTCATTTTTAAAAAATTCTATGAAGAAATTATTATTTTTAGCCATCGTATCTCTACTTTGGGCATGTAACTCGAGCGATAAATTCAAAGTTGAAGGAACTGTTGCCGATGCCGCTGGAAAAACGCTCTATTTTGAACAAATGGGATTGTTGAAAACTCATACAATTGACTCCATGGAGTTGAATGACGCTGGTAACTTCAAGTTCAAAGCTCCCCGCCCTGAATATCCTGATTTTTATCGTTTACGCATTGGCACTCAAACTATTGATTTTGCAGTTGATTCATGTGAACATATTCAGATTACAGCCAAAATTGATTCATTTTCAACTGGATACGAAATTACTGGTTCGCAAAACAGCAAGGATATCCAGATTCTAAGAAAATCTATTTGGAACATTCAACGCAAAGTGAATGGCATCAACGCCGAAATGAGTTCGGAACAAAAAAATGTACTTGTAACTGAAATTACAAGCGATATAGAGCAACACAAAATCTTGGCTCGGAAACTTATTTTGCAAAATCCACGTTCAACTACTGCCTATTTTGCTATTTATCAAAGGATAAACAACTCCTATGTGTTTTCTCCTTACGCCAAAGAGGACAAGCCTTTTTGTGCTGCAGTAGCCACTTCGTATAACGCTTTTATGCCAGAATACGATCGCACCAAAAATCTGTACAATTTGGTGATGGATGCCATTAAAACTGAAAGAAGTCAAGTTGCTAATCAACAATGGAAAAATATCGTTGAAAATTCATCGACAGGTTATATTGATATTGCCTTGAAAGATAGAAACGATCAAGTGCGGAAATTATCGGAATTGGAAGGAAAATTAGTGCTAATAGACTTCTCGGCTTACGAAATGAAAAATAGCGTTCAATATACTTTTGAATTACGTGAACTTTACAACAAATATCACAACAGAGGGTTTGAGATTTATCAAGTTTCTCTCGACCGAAGCATACTATTATGGAAAGAATCAACTGCTAATTTACCTTGGGTATGTGTACGCGAAGACAACACTACTAATGCGTCTGTCGCAGCCACTTACAACGTTCAACAACTCCCAACTATGTTTTTGTTGAGCAAAAAAGGAGTAATTATGGGTCGTGATTACGATTTTAAAAGTTTGGACGAAGTGATTAGCAAGAATTTGTAAAGAAATCAGCCCCAAGCCCCTAATGGGATGTGAAGAGTGTTGTCTGGATTAATTATTTTATAGTTACTTTTCAAGAGACTAAAGAAATTACAAATCCTCTTTATAAACTTAGAACTATTTACAATATATAGAAGCAATAAACCCTTTAAATTGTAAATTGTAAATCCCAAAATTGTAAATTCTACTTGATGTATAATTTCATAAAAAACGCCGCTTTGTCTGTTGGTTTTGATGCTTGTGGTTTGGCACGTGCCACCGAACTGACCGAAGATGCAGCATTTATGAAAAAATGGCTCATTGAAAACAAACA
Organism: Bacteroidales bacterium; assembly: GCA_038222885.1. Lineage (GTDB taxonomy): Bacteria > Bacteroidota > Bacteroidia > Bacteroidales > Paludibacteraceae > Paludibacter. The sequence goes on from JBBRHJ010000188.1 coordinate 3,819, forward strand.
TGGCGAAATGCAATACTTGGCACGGAACTTTGAGAAACGTACCGATCCTCGCCAAATGGTGGAAGGTTGTAAAACAGTAGTCGTAGTATTACTTAATTACTTTCCCGAAAAAATCCAGCCACAAAACTCCCCTCGTATTGCTCGATATGCTTATTCAGCAACAGATTATCACAGCGTAATTAAGTCAAAATTAAAAGAACTTGAAGATAAAATCGTTTCAGAATATGGTTGTGAAATCATTAATGCTGATCAGCAACATAGTTTTGTAGACTCTGCACCTGTATTGGAAAGACGGTGGGCTGAGCGAGCAGGATTAGGCTGGATAGGCAAACACACGCAATTGATTGCTCCCGACATTGGTTCTTATTGCTTTATCGGCGTTTTGATGTTGAATGTAGAAACGCAATATGACTCACCCATAGCTGACCGTTGTGGAACATGCCGCCGGTGCATAGATGCTTGTCCTACGCAAGCCCTGAACGGAAGAAGCCTCGATGCCCGCCGTTGTATTTCGTATCAGACCATTGAATTAAAAAGCTCAGTCGAAACTGAAATTCAACCTCTATTATCAGGCTTTGCATTGGGTTGTGATATTTGTGCTGAGGTTTGCCCTTGGAATAAAAAATGGGCTATTCCTCACAGGCATCCAGAACTCAAACCCGTAACAGAAATTCTAAATTGGGAAAAAGAGGATTGGAACGAATTAACCGAAGAGAAATTCAAAAGCCTATTTCGTTTATCAGCAATTAAACGTGCTGGATTCAGCAAATTGAAAGAAAATATTAGTTATGGCTCATTATTTAAAAAATAAAGCTCATTTTACTTGATAATTGAGCCGTATTTCATTTGTTTTTGAGCCGAAAAACTAAACCATTTCTTTTTTTTAATTCTAAATAAACTAACTTAAAAATAACTTTTTTCTCCTTACTTTGTTTATTTCTATACTATTACTTTCAAACAATCAAAAAGCATAAAAATATCAATTACAATATGTGGCAAGTCAATCCTTTCAAATACAGTCGTCGACCAACGGATGAAGTAAAAATTGGTCAATTAAAATTAGGTGGAACGAATCCAATTCGAGTTCAGTCGATGGCTACCACCGACACGAACGACATTCAAAACTCAGTAGATCAATGTATTCGAATTATAGAAGCTGGTGCCGATTTAGTTCGGTTTACTACCCAAGGAGTTCGCGAAGCAGAGAATGTTAAACTGATACATGATGCCATTCATGAGAAAGGCTTTACAACTCCGCTTGTGGCCGATATTCATTTCAATGCTAATGCGGCGGATGTAGCAGCACGGAATGTGGAAAAAGTACGCATCAATCCAGGAAATTATGTGGGGAGTGTCAAAATTGGAGATGATTCCGACTATACCGATGCTGAATATGCATTGGAATACGAAAAAGTACGAGCTCGCTTTATTCCTTTTTTAAATATTTGTAAAGAAAATAATACTGCCATCCGCATTGGTGTAAATCATGGTTCTTTGAGCGAGCGCATGATGAATCGTTATGGTGATACGCCCCGTGGAATGCTGGAATCTTGTATGGAATTTCTCTCAATATGCAGGGAACAAGATTTTCACGATGTGGTCATTTCGATGAAGACTTCCAATACGGTGATGATGGTGCAAACTGTTCGCTTATTTGTCGACGAAATGGAAAAGAACGACTTGCATTATCCTCTACACTTGGGAGTTACCGAAGCTGGCGATGGTGAGGATGGTCGTATCAAATCGGCGGTAGGTATTGGTGGACTGCTACTCGATGGCATTGGCGATACGATACGAGTCTCTTTGAGCGAAGAGCCAGAGGCTGAAATTCCAGTTGCCCGTCTGTTGGTTTCGCACATTAATGAACAAGCAGAGGCTGATGAAATTCAAGCTGTGGAAAGCAAAAAGTATTCAAGATACGAGTATATTCGCCGCAAGACGCATGAAGTTGGAAATATCGGTGGCGAAAATGTTCCCGTAGTATTTGCCAATAAAGATGGTGGTTTTGCTACAATTCCTGATTATTTATTCGTAGATAATACAGTTTTATCAACCAATGGCGAAAGCTATCCGGTTTATGGAGCAGATTATTTGCAAACCTTATTATCTGACAATTCAGAGATTAAGTTTTTAGAAATGAGTTATGCTGATTTGACTGAAACTGTGTTGGATACTCTGAAAAGCAATCATAATATTGTTGTATTGCTGAAAACAGATCATGCCAACGGTTTGGGTGAACAGAGAGCATTTTTCCATACACTTTTAGAAACTGAATGCACAACTCCAGTGATTATTTGCCGAGAATATGCTGAAACAGAATTACAAAGCATTCAAATAAAAGCAGCTGCCGACTTAGGAGTTTTGTTTATTGATGGTTTTGGCGACGGGATTTTTCTGCAAAATAATGGAACAATTTCTGTTGAAGCATTATGTTCTGTATCATTCGGAATCCTGCAAGCCACACGTGTTCGCATCACCAAAACTGAATTTATATCTTGTCCTAGTTGTGGACGTACGATGTTCAACTTACAAACAGTGATTGCAAGAATAAAAGCCCGCACATCGCACCTCAAAGGTCTGAAAATAGGAATTATGGGCTGCATAGTGAATGGCCCTGGCGAAATGGCAGATGCAGATTATGGCTATGTTGGAGCTGGACGAGGCAAGGTTAGTTTGTACAAAAAGAAAGAATGTTTGGAGCGTAACATTCCCGAAGATCAAGCTGTAGATAAATTGATAGAATTGATCAAGGTAAATAACGATTGGCACGATTGAAAACTTTAAAATCATATCATTATGAAAATTGTAATTTTCGGAGCCAGTGGCAAAACTGGAAAGTTGTTAACGAATAGCTGTTTAGAAGCTGGATATCAAGTTGTGGCTTATGTTCGAAATGAAAACTCAATTGAACAAAAGCATGAGAATTTGCAAATAGTGCTAGGTCAACTCAGCGAAATTGACAAACTACATACCGCTATTTCAGGGGCTGATGCCTGTATTTCTACGCTTGGCGGAAACTCATTGACAAAATCATCCACGGAATTTACGCAAGGTATTGCTAATATCATTCAGGTGATGGAAGTTGAAAATGTAAAGCGTTTCGTGTATATGTCAAGTATTGGAGCAGGCGAAAGTAAAAAATTAATGGCTCCTGTAGTTCGGATTCTTATAGCTGGTCTTGTTTTACGTGTTCCTTTGGCCGATCACGCTATGAATGAGGCAAAGATAGTTGCCAGCACACTTGATTGGACTGTTGTTCGGCCAGGTGGATTACGCGATGAACCAGCTGCTTCAAGCTTGCGTCATGGGACTGGAACAGAGATAATAAAAGGAAATTTGCATGTTTCACGTTTAGACGTTGCTAAGTTTCTATTAGCACAAATTAGCGATAAGCAATACTTAAATGAGTCAGTCTGGCTTACCGTGTAATTGAACATCTACAACTATTGCAATAAAAAAAACCGCCTAATCTTCCGATTATGCGGTTTTTTTTCGTGATCCAGCTGGGGCTCGAACCCAGGACCCCATCCTTAAAAGGGATGTGCTCTACCTGCTGAGCTACTAAATCATCAACTTTGTTTGCTCGCTTATTTGAAAAAAATGTGATCCAGCTGGGGTTCGAACCCAGGACCCCATCCTTAAAAGGGATGTGCTCTACCAGCTGAGCTACTAAATCATTTTTCAAAAGCGGTTGCAAAGATATGGATTTTTTTGAAAAGAACAAAGCTATAACTT
>JBBRHJ010000189.1:0-7402 GCA_038222885.1 Bacteroidales bacterium
TTTTTTGAATTCATTGACTCCTTTTCCAAGTCCACGCATCAATTCAGGAATTTTCTTTCCTCCGAAAACTAAAAGTACGACTAGGGCGATTAAAACAATTTCGGGCATCCCTAACCCGAATAAAATAATAAGTGTTTGCATTTTTTTTTATATTTAGTGTTTTGTGTTTAGCGTTTGGTGTTTAGTGTTTTGTGTTTTGTGTTTTGCGTTTGGTGTTTGGTGTTTAGTGTTCGTTTGTCAACTTCACACACTATTAACTTTAAATTACTTGATTTTTTATATTTGATTTAACTCAAAGGCGTATTCGTAACTTATTACGCTTTTGTCTTTATTGTTTTTCTTCCATGCTTCTTCCAAATGACTTAACTCAATAATATCGTTGGTAATCTTGGACTTAAAAACGGTTCCGACCTTTTCTAAAACTTCTAATTCTGCTTCTGAAAATAAATTAGCATTAAAAGGTCTGTCTTTTCTTGCTTGGAATTGTTCTCCAGTATATCCTTGAGGAAATTCCGTGCTGAAAATATCTATCTCATTTTGATTAGCCAAAAATTCAAATATGCTTTGAAAATTATTCGGAACAGGTCCCCTGTCAATGGCTTTATATCTTACACCACTTATGGAGAAACAACTTTGTTTGAACATCAAAAAATCTGCATAAAAAAGCAACTTATTCATCTTGGTTTTGTAGGGTTGTACTTTTTCCGAAAAATACACTACCATTTCCGTGAACTTTTCAAAGTTTGGATTTCTGTATCCTGAATAAATATCTGCTAAATGGTTGCCCAATAAATATGCTTTAAAATTCAAATTGAAAATATTTCGCTTTCTTTCTTCAATTAATAATTGTGCTTTTTGGATGTACTTTACTTTGAGTTTTTCATCCAATGTGCTGCATAATTCAACCATATCAATGAATTTCTTAGGATCATCAATCAACTGAATTAATTTGGCGTTTGCAGAACTGGGTATTTCGCCTGCTTCATATTGTCGATAGCTGTTTACGCCAAAACCTAACATTTCGGACATTTTTGCTGCCGATAAGCCGTACTTCTCCCTAATTCTATAAATTTCATCAGGAAAAGGAATATTGAATTTGTCGCGGTATTGATTAAACACCTGATTCATATTCACTTCATCTAATGCAGTGCTGCTAAACTGCTCTCCGCTATCCTCGCATTTGTACGCATGAAAAACAATCTCAAAAGTTTCCTTCCTAAAATCCATCAACCTTCGTTCTTTGGTCAATATCATTTCTTTATTAGTAATTGGGCTTTTCATATTGTTCTATTTTAAAGGATAGTTCATTTTGTGTTGTGCCAAATGAAAAGAAATGCAAATTAAACTATTTCCAAATGTACCCATGGTAATTTTGATATACACTTCCTTCTTTTTAATGGTCTTGCCAAATATCCACATATCAGCACCTCCATACAGTTTTTCTTCGTGTGGTCCTTCGGAATAATCTTTGGTTACGAGTGTTTCTAAAATAGTCTTTCGTTCTACGGGTCGAAGCTCTAATGCTAACAAGGCTTGCATGTTTTTACCTCTTTCGTCACGAAAAATCACATCCCAAAATATCATCTTTTCTTTGAAGTTTTGTAAAAAAGTTGCTACTTCAGACTCCTTACTCATACACTAACTTGAGTTTGCAAAGATAATACTATTATTTTATAATACAACTTTAAAGTTGCATAAAAAGACAAAAACAAAATATATATGAACCTTAAAGTTTATTTACAAAATGTTTATATTGTATGGTTTAAACTTTAATTTACTGACTTTAATTTTATTCAAAATAGCAGGAATGAATCATTTCTTTCATTCCAGACGAACATTATCTCAAAATCCAAAATCATCCACCTTTACATCTTCCACTTTATCTTTTATAAGTGTTATTTTATTGTGAGCAGCAAGTCCTTCTACATAGATAGCTTTGTGTGGCAGAGCTGGACAAACATACTCACATCCTCCGCAACCAACACAAATTTCAGTTCGAGTATATGGAATTGATAAATCGCCTTTATAGTCAACCATGCTTACTGCTTGAGTTGGACAATGTTCAGAACATGCACCACAATTGGTCCCATCGGTTACTACTATGCAGTTTTCGTGAATGAAATGCACTTGACCCAATTGAGTAATGTGTTTCTGCTCTTTGGTTAAAGGAGTAAGTGCATCTGTGGGACAAATATCGGAACAAATAGTACAATCGTAATTACAGAAACCTTTCTCGAAAGTCAGCATGGGCTGCATAATACCAGCAAGTCCGTATTGCAACAAAGCGGGCTGAATGACATGCGACGGACATTTGCTTACACATAAATGGCAAGAGGTACATTTAGTTTGAAAGTGTTCGAAATTAAGAGAACCTGGTGGACTGATAGGTGTTAAGCGCTTTGCCTTATTGACTGAGGATTTAATTAATTTACTATCAGCAAATGCCTGAGTGGAAGCAATACTAGCCACGACTACTATTTTTAAAAAGCTCCGTTTATTTTTGTCAACAAGAGGTTCAGCCAATTTGAACGAAGACTTTTTGTAAGTGAAAGACATCGCATCTTTGGAACAAACATCTATACAATCGAAGCAATTGATACAACGACTCATATCTACCGTATGATTTTTTGAATCGATACAGGCTGCTTTACAATTGCGGCTACATGAACCGCAAGAATTACAGTCATTTTCATTGATTCGGATTTTGAAAACAGAAAAACGACTGATTAATCCTAAAAAAGTTCCGACTGGACAAACCGTGTTGCAATACAATCTACCTTTCTTCCAAGCAAATAAACCAACAACTACCAACGTAACAAGTGCAACGAGCAATGAAAATACATCGAGAATATAGATACTTACTTTATAAAAGCTGTGATTTCCAAAGGATGAAAAAATAGTATTCAGCAAATTGTTTCCAGCTAAGTAAAATGGCTTAAATAGATGAACATCCATGCGTCCGAAGGCACTATAAGGATCCAACAGACCAACTAAGAAACTAAATCCGAACAAAAACGCCACAATAGTAGCTCCGAGAAACGACCAACGTAACACTGTATGAGCTTTCTTGAATTTGAATCTTTTTTTCTTTTTAAAACGTTTGGAAAGGGCAGTTACCAAATCCTGGAAAACACCCAACGGACAAATAGACGAGCAATAAACCCGACCGAAAACAAAGGTAATTAAAATCAATCCTACTAAAATTCCTATATTTAATTGCAACAGGGCAGGAATGAATTGAATGTCGGTAAGTACATGCAACCAAGCTGGAGTCAATCCCCCAAAGTCCATAAAAAACAAAGCAATCAACAGAAAAAAAGCAAGTGAAACAGCAATTCGTATTTTTCTTAACATAATGAAAAAAGTGTAATCAGTAAACACGGAAACGAGTGAACGAGGAAACGAGGATAAAATTAGGCTAAGGCAGAGGCTAAGATTACAATCCTAAATGGAGTACCTCGATGGTACATTCCGAGCTTTCGGGACTCTTTCAAATTTCAAATTTCAAATCCCAAACTCTTCAAATCTAAATCTTAATCTTCTTTACCCGTAAACTTTCAATATCCATAGTTCCCAATTTATGGGCTTGTGCTTTGGCCAAATGTCCAACTGATTCTAAAGGCATTTCGCGCACTTGATTGAAAAACGATGTAGCAGCGGTATCAACAGCCACTATGTCCTGCGAAATAAATAATCCTTTAGACAAAACAACATCTGCTTCCGATTTTCCACGTGGTCCATTGGTTTTCATCAATCGATAAGCATCCACCACATTCAAAACAGCTGCCTTTTCCAAAGTACATACATCGGCAATACATTGTTGCAAATCATGACTATGGAAATAGCCTCTATCCCAGACAATTCCCATGTGATTTTTCATAGAAATTGACATCTTAGCACCACCATGATTCTTCAAAACGGGAACATTAATCCACACATCCGCATCGAGAATAGCTTGGTGAACTTTGGTAGATTTTAAACTTTTGCCTTTTGGCAATTCCACAGTTCTGTAATACGACTCTTCGTGAGCAGGTAAAATTTTTGCACCAGCCTTTTTGGCAGCTTCCTCAATTCCGCTATTGGCGTAGCATTTTCGCCAATCGTCGCAAGTATGGTCCAACACCGAAACTTCCTTAGCACCAGCGCTGAAACATTGTCGCACAATCTCAGCCACTAAATTAGGGTTCGTATTTCCAGCCAACTGTGGTTCTTTATCCCAACCAATATTGGGTTTAACAACTACTTTATAGCCTTTTTTTACAAAATTACCCATTCCTCCCAGCTCAGCTATTGCTTTGCGGAACATTGCTTCGGGTTCGCCACCCATCACCGCCACTAAATCATAAGCAGCTGATGAAGTTGGAGATGCAGTATTAAAATGTTGACTCATCATGGTTACAGCACCACTTTGCTTAATAGAAAAAGCTGCACCAGTAAGTGCTATTGCTTTCAAAAATTTTCGTCTATCCATGGAATATAGTATATAAGTTAACGAGGAAGCAATTAAAAAGTTAGGCTAAGGCAGAGGCTAAGGCTAAGATTGCAATCCTAAATGAAGTAATTCAATTGTGCATCCCAATTTTTTGGTTCTTCAAACACTAAACACAAAACACTGAACGCTTTTAAATTATCCACGGAAACCTGAAACACAGTTCATCGAAAAGTGCATAATCGGCTGTACCGTTTACTGCGAAAGTCTTAATGAGTTGAGCTTCATTTAATAATTCTTTGGCCAATTTTATAGTCGATCCGGTTTTGATACGGTCATCTACCAACAAGATTTTCTTATTTTTAAAATCAAAATCTATCGGACTCAACAATTTTGGTTCATCGTAGCGAGGCTTTTGTTGCGGATCTCTTAAATTTATTTTTATTGTCTGAAAATCGGCATTTAAGCGTTGATTTATGATACCTGCAGGCACAATTCCACCGTTAGCAATGGCCACCACAATATCGAAAGTTTCCTCAAATTCGATATTGATAAAACGCTCCATCACTTCCGAAAAGCTCTTCTGGTTCATATTGTAAAGTTGGGATTAATAAAAAGTTGCGGAAAATTGATCAGGCTTTAGAAAGGGATTTCAATACGACATAACCACCTACTAATTGGATAATCATACCTGGAAAACCGATTTTAAAATCTTGCATAGCCAAGTCAAAATTGCCCAACATCATCCATTCGATAGCACTTCCTACTAATTGGTAAGCCAGTATTGACAACAAAATTGCCACCAAGCTTACTTTTCCAAAATAACGAGCAGCTGATGCAGCGGCAATAGCTAACAAGCTGGACTTAATCATAATAATTGGTAAAAATGCAATCATTGGCATACCAAAAAGCAAACTGTTTAGCAAAGGAGAGAAAATTGCAGTAAGCAAGCCGACCTTGATTCCATACTTATAAGCAGCTATAAGTGTAAAAAAGTAAATAGGCAAGAAGGTTGGTCCACCATTGGGGACGGCGTGGAATAACTGAGGAAGCAACAAATTGCCTGCAATAAAGATTGTTGCAAAAGCATAAGTTTTAACCGATTTGAAATCGTAAGCGTAAAGTTGAGCAGTACTGGCCATAATTTTGAGGATTAAATAATTACAATTGGAAAAAATATCGAAGAAGTTTTGACCAAAAACAGAATGAAACAGAATGAAATTACGTCATTTAATCTGTTCAGAATCTCGCATAGTCAACTTCAAACCACAAACTTAATTAAATATTGGTGATTGTAAGCCTTTTTTTATGATTTTTTATTTATACAGTAGCTATATTCTTTGTATAAAAAAGTAAAAAAAAATGATAATACTAATCAGTAGTTTGATTTGATTTAAGGCTTATTTACCTATCAGATTGAAAAAAAGGCACTCCTCCCCTCTGTTCGTTCACAAATTTCAATTGAGTACTCGACATTTCACTATTAGCGTATTTATTTTCTCCCTTTTTTTCGTTTCAACTTCGTAATTCTTTTTTATGAATTTACTTCATAAAGAAACCGACTGTTTTGTGTTTAACAAAACAGTCGGTTTCTTTATTTGTACTTGAAGTAGTTCTGCTGAATCATTCTGGAGCTAGTCTGCTTGCCATCTTGTATTTCCGAAGTCAACTACCTACCTCTATAAACCTTTCCGGCAAAAGCTGCAGCGAATAGCAACATGACTCCAAGACCTTCCCCAACGGGAATTCGATCCTCTTCCAATGGATTTTCCTGTGGATCAATGAATAAAGTATTATCTTGACTACGTGGTACTGATGATCGAGGAAACATGCTTATTCCATCGGAAAAAGGCTTACTAAACGTATAGTTCGCTCTTTCTGAAATAACTGTTCCTCCTTTTCTTGTCCCAGCGTATATAGCTGAACCTCCTGAAATGCTTAAAGTAGATTCTCTATCCTCAGTATCTATTAATTTGATTGATCTGTTAGAATATGATAATTCGCGGCTTCTCCCTTTGTGCAATTGTGATTTATCACCATAAAATGACTCCAAATTGGATGCTAATGCTATAGTGGTATTTTCTTGATTGTTATAAACTGAGCTTCTGGTCTTTAACTTTCTTCTTTTACTTAGACGTGGGAATTGATTCGATGAAGAAGCCGACTTATCAATTGCTATTACATAACCTATAACTGGATTATTCTTATTCTTAACATTGCTAAGTCGTTTTTCCAACTCACCATTAAATAATATGTACGAAAATAATGTAACCAAACTCAGATTAAACATTACCAAAAGTATTGTATTCATTCTATTGTTTTCCATTTTATTGGCCTCTCCCTATTATTCGTTTGTCTTGTGGGTTTGTTTTTACTAGCTCCATTCTCATCGAATGATACATTTTGTGTTGAATTGGTTTTCACCAGCATTCAGTTGTATCACATAGGTTCCTCTCTCTAGGTTCAGAGGAACTACTTTATCAATAAGGGCAGGGATTTCTAGTTCTATTAATTTACGCCCACTCATATCGTAAAGCGACATACTACCTACATAGTTAGTCCAGTTACTTAGGTATAAATTTTTCTCTTCACTATAAGCATTCAAATAAACTTTGTCTTTCCAAGTGGTAGAGTCAGGGTTGGCAACTATACGGAAGCGCTGTTGGTCTTTGCCATTTTGTCCAGTTGAAGTGAAATTATAAGTCGTTAGCTTATTTGTCAATTCAACAGCTTTTCCAGTAAATAAATCGGCAAGATACAGCGAACTATATTCTCCCAAATTCGACTTACGGATAGTCATTTCATAGTTGTCAGAACCATCAGGAACAAAAGAAATCCGTGTTCCAATGATATTGTCGGTGGTATTTACCTGCATATTTCCTGCGTCACTTTTTGCAAACAAATAAGCTGCTGATCGACCAAAGAACTTTATACCATCCCAGCCATTGTCGAATGCCGAAGAAGTACCTTCCT
>JBBRHJ010000190.1:0-7325 GCA_038222885.1 Bacteroidales bacterium
GCTTATCTGCTTTAGTCAAGTTTAAATATTTTCTTTACTTTTTTTGACCCCCAAACCCCCAAATGGGGGATTTTGATTAGTATTGCTTTATTTCAACAGTAGAAACCCATATGATTTTTTTAAAAGACTGCGTCTTAAGCCCCCATTTGGGGGGTTTGGGGGTCATAACGTTACAATTAAAGAACTATTTTATAAATTTTATAGGTTTCTAATTAACTAATTTTATTCAACTTGACCGAAAGGGATAAGCAGTTAAAAGAAAATGAAACTACAACTTAAAATATTACTGATAGCTATATTTCTGACAACAAACCTGTCAGTCGTATTTGCAACTACAGCTACGCCTGACTTAAACCAGCTTAATTTTTGCAATAATACTATTCTGTAATTTTGTGTACAATAATTCTCAAATTATCAACAAGCAAATTTTAAAAGTTTTATTAAAATGGAAGCGAAAGAACAAGTATTAGAAGCAATGAAAAAGGATGGAACACCTTTGAATGCAGGTAAAATAGTTGAATTAACGGGACTTGACCGAAAAGTAGTAGACAAAGCCATGGCAGAATTAAAAAAGGAAGAAGCTATTGTATCGCCCATCCGCTGCTACTGGCAAGCTAAATAAGTGCCAGTCCTTAAAATCAACTCACACAATAAATTAAAGCAAACAAAAATGAACGAAAAAATATAATTATCAGAAAAGTTTTTTGAAGTATTACAACATGAAGGTATTGTGTCAATTACATCTTGGGGTGTTGACCCGCATGTGGTAAATACATGGAATTCTTATATTGTAGTTACCGACGATGCTAGAATTTTAATTCCTGCTTATGGTTTCCGAAAAGCTGAAAAAAATATCAATGTCAACAATAAAGTTATTTTGACACTCGGAAGTAAAGATGTTTTGGGTTATAAAGATTATCAAGGTACAGGTTTTCTAATTCACGGCACAGCCAGTTATATTGAATCAGGAGCTGACTACGATTTAATGAAAGATAAATTCTCGTGGCTTAACCGTGTATTTGAAGTAACTGCTTCGTCGGCCAAACAAATGTTATAAAAAAAAACGGCAATTACAACAATTACCTAAGCCACCTTATCTGAAAGCGTATTGCAGTCGGGCAAGGTGGCTGCCAAAATTCACGCACAAGAAAAATGAAAAAAACTCAGCTTTATATTATCCATGTTTTTAGTTTTGGCGAATTCAATTAGTTCACAGAAATATCGGATATTGAGTGTTACAAAACAAGTGGATCACTCAAAAGATTTTAGAATAACAGGTTATTGCTATGACAAAATTAGGCTCGTTGGTGATACACTTACAGTGCAGTTCTATACTCAAAATGCTGAAAATCAAACCAAAGGTATGAAGGATGCTTTTACATTTCGGAATGGGGTTTTAAACTTCTTTGAAGTATATACTGAAACAGTAAAAGATTCAATATACTTCAATCCAAAAACAAAGAAGAATGAAATAATTCACATGGGCACGGCTACTATTTCAATGGACGCATTGAATCCAGATCAAAAAAGAACCTATAAGTTGGTCGGATTTAAAACCATTCCAAAAGTAATTCAATACAATCAGGCATCACTTTGTAAATGCCCTACAAAACCATTGAAATCTGAAATCTATAAGAATGAAAAGATTAATGTGATCAATGCTAATGGATTAAAAGATGGACGCTGGATAGAATTCTACGATACTGGTCAAATAATGAAAACCAAAAAATATGACAATGGAAATCTTCTTGGTGGATATTGGTATGATAAAAAAGGAAAAAAAACACACAGGATTCAAGAGAGTGCAATGGAAACAGCCATACCAATTGAATAAAAATAGCAAAGAAATTGTTAAATAAATCAAAATGATTGTTGAAAGTATGGCTGCCTTACGAAAGATTCGTAGATTTGTGGAGTTTGAATACAAGTGAACTAAAATTGCTCTGAAAAAATCTAATTAAGTGAATAAAAAACTGTTATATATCGTTCTATTTAACATTCTGATATTGTTATCGGCTTGTCAAAATAACAAGGACGGAAGTATTTCGGTTTTCAATGTTCAAAAAACTGATTTTGTAGATGCAGTGACAGTGGAGGGATTTGTTGAACCCGTAAAATCAATAACTGTGAGTTGTCCGCAAGGAGTAGATGGTACTGTGCTGTGGCTTGTCGATGATGGGACAATTTTGAATGAGGGCGATGATATTTGTATTCTCGAAGACAAAAATACTTCTTCGGAATACGATGAGGCAGTCCGTTCCTTAGAGGATGCCGAAGCAAATCTCGAAAAAGTCCGTGCCAACCACCAGATGCAGTTAGCCTTGCTCGAGGCTCAGATAAAAACCAACAATGCCGAGACCTTGATTGCCGGACTCGATTCCCTCCAACTTAAATACTCTTCGGACAATCAGCGTAAAATCAAAGAATTAGAACTTCAACGCACGGCTATTGAAAAAAGTCGTTACGACAAAAAAATACATGCTCTTCATCAGATTCAGCAATCGGAATTACGCGGACTTCAAATTCAGTTGATGGGCGTACGAATGCGAGTACAAAGATCAAAGGAAAAACTCGAATCGCTGACGATAAAAGCACCTCAAAGTGGAATGGTGGTCATAGCAATAAGTAGGATGACTGGTAAAAAAGTCATTCCGAGCGACAATATTTGGGAAGGTCTACCTGTTTGTACCATGCCCGAACTCAAAAAAATGAAGGTAATCATTATGGCTTCGGAAAGCAATTATAAACGTATTCAATTGGGCGATAATGTGGAATATAGTTTTGATGCCATGCCAGCAAATTCAGCTTTTGGCAAAATTACTAAGAAAGCACCAGTCGGAAAACCTGTGGCAAAGGATTCAAAAGTAAAACTGTTCGAGATTGAAGCCTCGGTGGATAGTTTTATCCAAATACCAGGACCAGGATTCAGTGCCGAATGCCGTGTCATTCTCAAACAAATTCCTGATACGATTCTGGTACCGCAAATTGCTGTATTCGAGGAAGACTCCATGAAAGTAGTATTTGTAAAACAGAAAAAAGGTTTCGAACTTCGTCAAATTAAGACTGGCATTTACTCAACTAAAGAAATAATCGTGTCGGAAGGTTTAAAAGCCAACGAGCGAATTGCACTTACAAAACCGCCATTGAACCTGATAAAATGGCATAAGTTGCTACCCGACAGCACTCAGAAAACTACAAAAGAAAAAACTGAAATTAAATAGTACAATCCTATGAAAAACAGGTTAAGCATAATTCTTGCATTCATTCTGGTCATTTCCTTACTGCTTTCGTGTGCTAAGAAAAAAGAGACGCAGGAAGTGGCGGTGGGAAAAGTAACACGATCTACTCTTTATCTTGAAATATACGAAGAAGGTGAAATAGAGGCCATTAACTCCACCAATATTACGGCTCCTAATATTTCATGGCGTTTTGGCAATCTGAAAATTACATCTTTGGTCAAGGATGGCAAGGAAGTTGAAAAAGGCGACACATTGGTTGTGTTTGACCCTTCGGAAGTGAACAAAGGTGTAACTGAGGCAGAGTCGCGTTTAGAAATGAACCTGGCCGAACTCGAAAAGATGGAAGCGCAGCATCAATCCGACCTCGAAGAATTGCGTGCCGACTATGAAGTAACACGAATCTCGCAGGAAATATCGAAAATCCGTTTCGAATCGGCAGGATACGAAGCCGACATCAAGCGCAAAGAAATCCAGCTTAATCTCGAGAAAGCAAATATCGCATTGGCCAGAGCCAAAGAACAAATCGACAATCGGGTTAAAATTCAGAAAGAGGAAATAAAACAGAAGAAACTTTCAATTAATCAGGATCGAGCTCGCCTGCAAGAAGCCAACGAAACACTGAAAAAATTATACCTAATTTCGCCTTCGTCGGGCATTGCCATCATCAACCGCAACTGGAGTACAAACAATAAGTTTCAGATTGGAGACCAAACTTGGTCGGGTTTTCCGCTGATTCAACTGCCAGATTTATCATCACTTCGCGCCACCGTAAAAATCAATGAAGTAGATATAGCCAAGATTCAGAAAGGTTTAAAAGTTGAAATCAAGCCCGATGCATTTTCCGACAGCGTATATTCTGGTGTGGTAAATTCAGTTGCCAACTTAGCAATCAACAAAGAAGGCAGTTCGAAAATCAAAGTTTTTCCCGTAGAAATTAACATGAACGAAACCAGCGGGAAACTACTCCCGGGACTTACAGTGAGTTGCCGCATTATTATCGGAAAGGTTGAAAATGCGCTATTGATTCCAATCGATGCCATCCGCACTGAAGGCGACCAAAGTTATGTGTACAAAAAAACAGCCAAAGGCTTCCAAAAAGTGATAGTAGAGACTTCCTCGGCCAACTCGGACTTTATAATTGTTACCAAAGGGCTCGAAGAAAATAATACGGTAGCACTTTCTGATCCTTTTTTAAAGGAAGATAAAGAGAAGAATACGGAGTCCAAACCAGAACAAAAGGAGAAATAAGGTATGAAAATAAAACTAAAATACTTTTTGTCTGCGCTTTTGTTGTTGGCGTTTTTCGGTTGTCAGAAAACAGAAACAGAGCAAAAAGCTGAGAAAAAAGAAGGAAATAAAATTGTCGAAACAGGCGAGCTTGCCGCCATTGATTCACGCTCTTTTGTGATGCAACGATATGGCCGAAACTGGTACCAAATGAAAATTATTGGGTTGCTAAAACATGGTTCGGAAGTGAAAGCTGGTGATTCCATAATACAACTTGATCCTACCGAAATAAAAAAATACATTATAGAACGTGAAAGTGATCTCGAAACTCAAATGGCAGTACTCGAAAAGCTAAAAGTAGACCAAAGCAACCGGCGAAGTGATCTGGAATCGAATTTTAAAAGCGAAACTGCATCCTTAAATCTGCGAAGATTGGAACTTGAATCCTCTCGTTTCGAATCAGATCGTATCCGCAAAATAAAGCAGTTAGAATTTGAACAATCCAAAATTAATTTTAGCAAAGTACAACGCCAACTCGACTTAAATAAAATCAAAGAAAGATGTGACCTTAAAATACAACAAATCAAGATAAAACGGTTGGAGGTGGAGATAAAGAGTGCATACAACATTTTACCCAATCTGATTATCCGAACTCCTATAGATGGAATTTTTCAGGTTGCCAACAGCAATCGAACGAACCAAATGCTGAAAGTGGGCGATGAAATGTATTCGGGCAATAATATGGGCAATGTACCCGCGCTTAAATGGATGAAAGTGAACAGCACCATCAGCGAAAATGATTTTCAAAAAATTGCCAACGGACAAAAAGTAATTGTGCGGCTCGATGCCTTGCCAAAAGTCGATTTTGAGGGGGAAATTATTTATATAGGGAAACTTTGTCGTATCAAAGAGAAAAAATCGAAACAAAAAGTTTTTGATGTGGAAGTGAAACTTATAAAACCCGACGAAAGGTTGAAACCCGGAATGACGGTAAGTTGCGAGTATCTTTTAAAATAAAAAACATGCAATACGAAGAAAATATCAAGGTGGCGCTGCGGGCGCTGATCGACCATAAATTTCGTTCATTTCTAACCATGCTCGGCATTATTTTCGGTGTGGCTTCGGTTATTACAATGCTGTCGATTGGCGAAGGTGCTAAGCGACAAGCCATTGCCAAATATCAAGATTTGGGCGTAAATAATATTATTATTCGTGAGAAAAAACTCAGCGATGAGGAGCTCGAAGAAGTCAGGGCGAAATTCTCACCGGGACTTTCCTTGCAGGATGCATCAGTCATTCAAGAGATTGTACCTGGCGTAATACGTACCGCTTCGCAATCGGAACTCAGCACCGATGTGAAATTCAGCGATAAATCAGCTAAATCTACCATCATCGGTATCACTCCTGATTTTGTGGAGATGATGAATTTTAAAACCAATAAGGGGGAGTTTATAAGCCAAAACCATTATAATTCGGCACTCAGAGTTTGTGTGTTGGGTGCGGGAGTTGCTCGAACACTTTTCGCCTCGGAAGACCCTATTGGAAAAATGGTGAAAATCTCAGATCAATGGTTTGAAGTGACTGGCGTTTTGGAATCGAAAACTCTGTTTACCGAAACAGTAGGCGAACTGGCTGCCCGAGACTTGAATAACGACATTTATGTTCCGCTGAGTACTTTTCTCAATCGATTTACACATGAAAACGAATTGGCAAGTCAGATTCAGCAAATAACTATACAGGTAGAAAATTCAGACAGGCTTGTGGAAGCTTCCAACCTTATCAATGGAATTTTACAGCGACATCATTTCAACAACGATGATTTCAATATCGTCATACCTTTCGAGCTCCTTCGTCAGGAAGAAAAGGAACGGCAAATTTATAATTTTTTACTGGCCGCCATCGCTGCCATTTCGTTGGTGGTGGGAGGAATTGGAATTATGAATATTATGTTGGCCACCGTTATGGAGCGAACACGAGAAATTGGAATTCGGCGTGCCATTGGTGCTCGAAAAGCTGATATTATGAGTCAATTTGTTACCGAAGCCGTCGCCATAAGTATCACCGGTGGAATTATTGGTGTTATTTTAGGAATTAGTCTTTCGCTCAGCGTTACACTTTTCACCGACATTAAAACAGTTATTCCACTTTATTCTGTGTTAATTGCATTTGGATTTTCGGTGCTTGTGGGAATTAGTTTCGGATATTTGCCCGCCAAGAATGCAGCCAATTTGAAACCGATTGAGTCGATAAGATATGAATAGTAAGGAGTAAGGAGTTAAGAGTAGGTAGTAAGGCTGAGGCAAAGGCTGAGGCAATAGTAGGAAGTGGTGGGTAGTTGGTAGAAGGTAGTAAAAAACAAAGATGTGCCAATATGCTAATTTGACAATAATATGTAGTAAACTGAACTTGTGATATTTCATTTAAGCGGTATAAATTTCCAAATCCTAATCTTTCAAATCCCAAATGGAGTACGTCGATGGTACATTCCAGCTTGTCCCGATGTATCGGGAATATGTCAGAACATCCCGCCTTATGCGGGACTCTTAAAACAAACGCAGAACCCTGAACCCGAAACGCTAAACACCAAACGCTAAACAAAAGCATGTTAATAGAAATAAAGAACTTATACAAGGATTATATCATGGGCGAACTGGCAGTTCCGGCTCTGATGGAAATTGATTTGCAGATTCAAAAAAACGAATATGTGGCCATTATGGAACCTTCGGGTTCGGGAAAATCAACCTTGATGAATATTTTGGGTTGCCTCGATACGCCCACTTCCGGTCAATACTTATTCAACGGACAAGATGTAAGTCAATTAGACGATGATGCACTCTCGGCCATGCGAAATAAGGAGAT
>JBBRHJ010000191.1:0-7324 GCA_038222885.1 Bacteroidales bacterium
TTTACGAAGACTTGTTAGAATTCTCCAAAAGCCTCTTGCAACAGTAACCGACTTTTGCAAGAGGCTCATATTATTGCTTCATTTTCAATTGTATAGATAATCCGATGTTCATGATCTATTCGCCTTGCCCAATACCCTTGCGTGTCTGAGCATTCGAGTTAATTTAATACGTATGTGTCGAGCAAATCCAATTAAAAGACTTAATCCATTGGGATTTATTTTCATTCCTCGTTCATCAAACTGCCAGACTTTGCGACCATGACCTCGAAACAGACATATCCATAATGCCATATTCCCTGTATGGTTAATGACCATATCACATTGAGCTAACAAGCTGTTTACTGCAACCAGTAAAACGCCAAAATCACTTCGATCCATTAACAGAATATCATCGTTCTGCTGGTGGATTACTATACCATTGCTGCTCACCGGCATCTCATTCAAGAAAAAACAACGATCTCCAAAGGAATGGCAAAATTGTTCTCGAACTGATAATTCGTCTGTCTGAATCCAGAGCCGATGCTCCGGATTCGCTGTAAGTAGCTTCCGTGCTAGTAATACATAAGAATCACTTTTTGCTAGAGTCACTTCGGTATTTTTATCTGTTCCTCGGTAGACGATCGCTAAAGTTTTAGACGATTCGATTTTATAACGTTTTACCAACTGGTCGCGAACTGCTAAAGCCTGATCACTAGGCTTAAAATACTGTTGTATAAAAGGATTGATACGCCAATAAGGTAATAGACGGTAAATACCATGCTGATCAATTCGTGGTAGTTTAGGTAATATACTATTAGGTGAAGTATCTGTCATCTGGAAGAATAAAGAATACATGTCTTGATGCATATCATGTTGTGCAACTGTTCGGTATGGTTGAAAACCTCTTGAAAAATCTAATCGATTTGGTAATGTATGGTGATTTTTTTGTAACTCATGCATATTCCAAAGGATAACAGAACAGCAGGAAAAAAAACCCGAATTATGACCGCAATATAGCACGCGTTCGAGCAAGTTATATTCGCCATGTTCTGAAAGTGATAGTAAATTCACTTTAATATTTAGCGGATTTGAAAAGTCCATTTTAAACACTATTACTCCTCAAACTAAAAAACGTAAGTAGTTTCCTTTATTTCTTTGTATAGGCAATTGTAAAATCAGTGGGATTGATATTCTTACGCAAAGGATCATATATATGATAATACGGAACCCGGTAGGTATAACTTGCCCATAAGGTAAATGTACTTGGTGGTCCGATCAGATAAGTACATAAGCCCATTAAGGTATAATCAATATTATATGTATTACGAGAAATAAAAACATCTGCAAAATCATAAAATTGGGTGTCTGTTATATGTTGGTCAGAAAAAATTGCAATTAACGGATTGTCTATGTTATTATCTTTTATGAACTCTTTTAGTATATTTATATATTCTTCCGGTGAATAAAAGTATTTCCCTCCTCCGAAATGTGCATAATCACCCTGTCTGATATGTACACCAATAATAATTCTTCCATTTTTTTTAAAATTATCTAAGTAAACAATATCCTTATTTACTTTCGTGTTTCTGTATCGACTAATTATTTCTTCATGATATTTATCTAAAAGGGTATAGTCTTGAAAATCAAAACCGCTTACAAGAAATAATCTTTTTTTGTTTTTTAATGCTATTTCGATACTTTTAACTGATTCAATTGTATCAATATTAATACATGGAATAATCTTAAATTTGCGACTCAATCTAAAAATTATTTTTACAACTAAATCAACTAACGGAAAATAACGATATTGAATCATTACTTTTATATTCTTTCGATCATAGTTCTTGAATTTTAGTCCATGTTCGATGCTAAAGGACTCAAAAAGTGCTGTTTGTAAAAGTTGATTTGAATGATTACCATAAGAACTGATTAATACCAACAAATAGCGTTCCTTTTTGAGAATGCATCATTAATTTAAATCGATATCCGAATATACATGTATATTTATTCTTCAAGCACGTCTTTGATTGCTTGCAAGTAAGCTGTTCCATATTTCCTGTCTGGTTCAAGGTAATTTCCTTCTGCCCATTCATTCCAGGATTTTACAAAAACAACGCGATTGGTGACTTCTTTATTTTTAATTACTGAAATGATTTTACGAAAGTATTTTTTAAAATATTCCGGTTTTGAATTATACAGTATTAATGCTTTTCTTCCCGATCGGGCTGAATGATCCCAGTTGGGATACACGCTCGGATAGCAGTATTCAAGGCTATCTTCTGGCCCGGTCAAA
The DNA here is from genome assembly GCA_038222885.1 of Bacteroidales bacterium. Lineage (GTDB taxonomy): Bacteria > Bacteroidota > Bacteroidia > Bacteroidales > Paludibacteraceae > Paludibacter. The sequence goes on from JBBRHJ010000191.1 coordinate 2,273, forward strand.
AAATGTACTGCCTTATTATATGGAAGTTTCTTTAATAACCCAAATTTTCTAATTATCCGTCTCTTTGTTTTACTTACGCCTTCATTATACGCATTGAACAATCGATTAATATTAATTGCATTAAAACCATTATTATGCAATTGTTCAATGCTTTTGGTTTTGTCTGTCTGGGCAATAAAATAAATACCTTCAAGTCCATTCTCAATGGCTAGTGTATTCCATAATTCGATAAAATGTTTTTGATTTGGAAGTTCTTCTGGTTGAAACAGCAAAAAAACAGGTTTGTTATTAATTCTTAAATACCGATTATCCTTGAATGCTGTAAGTACGAGAGTAAAATGAGCTATAAAGTCTTCATCTCCCGGGTATTTTTGTTCAATTAATAAATTGCGTTCATTATTACATCCGTAATCAAATCCCTTCCAGGAAGTATTTGCCCAACCAAGACAAAAAGGGAAATCAGGTTTACCTGATTCAAGAACTTCGTCAAAGGGCCTCTGTAAAATACGTTTTCCATTTCCAAACCAGTAATGCCAATAACAAAAAGCAGTTATTCCAAATTTTTGTGCCATCTCAGCTTGCTGAATACGGGTTTCGGGAACACGTAGATCATAAAAACCGAGATCTGCAGGCAGTTTTGGTTGATAATGTCCATGATATAAAGGTTTTGCTTTTGTAACGTTTGTCCATTCGGTAAAGCCTGGTTCCCACCACTGGTCATTTTCAGGTATAGGATGAAATTGAGGTAAATAAAACGCTATTATTTGTATTGAAGAATCCATGGTGTAGTCTCCCTGGGTGTATTGTTATACATTATTTGGTGTTTATATTACTAATTCCAACAAAAGAACGGAAAAAATTAGAAGTTATTTGGAAAAAATTTTTATTATAGCTAAAAAAACCGAGATTTAATATATAAAAAATTACTGCTTTGAATCTGAATTTCTGTAAAAAATATGAAGCATAATAATTCTGTAATCCTTGAATTTTTAGTAAATTTGTATTTGACAGTCTGCCGGAAAAAACATGAAAGAGTTTCTCAAACTGTTGGCTGCGTGATTTATACACAGCATCAATTTTTCTTTTACCAGATATATTTATATCTCTTTTAACAGACCCACCGATGGCGTTGTTTTCATGCTGTCTGTATGAAACAAGGCTTGCAGGATAATACGTAATTCCATTATTGTCTTTGGCAAATAATGCCAGCCATTGGTCATGCATAATAAAATCTGGCATTGGTAACGCTTTCTGTAGTAACGCTTTAGTAAAAAAAGCAGTACAACCTGTTACCGGGTTATTTGCACATAATTGAAGGAATGATTGATTGCCAACTTGCTTTTTAATGTGTTGAGTAAAAGAATTACCAATTATATTTTCGTTCTTATCAATTAATCGGGCGTCGGAATGAATCAAGTCGTAATTTTGTATATGTGCGAGTAGTGTGCTTATCTTGTTGTTATCCCAGAGATCATCTTGGTCAGATAAAGCTATGAAGTCACCAGTGCAGAATGAAAGTGATTTTTCAAAATTTTTTACATACCCCAAGTTTTTTTCATTTTTATATATTTGAAAAAGATTAGGATATAGTTTCTTGTACTTTTCTAAAATATCAATTGTAGAATCCGATGAGCAGTCATCACAAACTATAATTTCAGAAACAGCATAATCCTGGCTTAGAATTGAATCAAGTTGCTTACTGAGAAACATTTCTCCATTATACGTTGTCATTGCTATTGATATTGATTTCATCATATTTTAGAAGTGATTTCTTTTTTTAGGAAAAAAACGATTGAATATTTTCTTATATATATCTATTTTCCAAAATTTCGGTACAAATATATATAATTCTTTAATACGTTCCTGTTTCTTTTTAAGGCGTCGATACTCAGTTAAAAGCCGTTTGTACTGTTCAATATCAACTTGTGTGGTTATATGACTCCAGTCTGAAATTTCAAATGCTATTGTATTTTGATAGTATTTATCTTCATCGTTTTGATTTGCTGAATTTTCATACCATGGTAAATGGCGAGCAGAATAGGGGGCCCCAGTGCGTATTGATTCCCACCATTTTTTTTTGGATGGGTAAATACCAGGTCGATATAATGCAAATGTTGTGTCAATTATATGTTTGTACAAACCTTCTTCGATTTGATCATTCCAAAAGTTTTTTTCCCATTCTATTACTTCATTTTTTTTTATGTAACAATCCGGTAGATCATCGATTTTTAAAGAGAAACCAACTTTAGTTATTTTCGGATATTTCATCAGAACTGAATGAAAGTATTCGATGAAATTATCGGGGCAGTTTTCGATAGGGACAACATCACAATCACTTACTGCATAGAATTGGGTACTAATGATTTTCTTGAATCGACCGCATGTCCAAACAGAACGATGTTTGTAATTTTTCTCCAGAAAATGGACTACATGTTTTGAAGAACGTAAATATTCTAAAAGAGGGGGGTAACTTGAATGATTATCAACTATATGGATATTTGTATATCCATATTTTTCAAGAGAACATACTAAAGCCGAAAGATATGTTAATCGGTTATATGATATCAAAAATATTGGTATATCTTTTTTGTAATCCATTATTTATCCTGTTTGGTAGAAAAAATTGAATGCAATTTACGTACAATCCGAAAACGCGTTTTTGCAAAGATAAAAGTGAAACTATATAAAATCATTTCAATTTTTGTTTTGGGAATTTCACTTATGGTATAATCTATTGGATGGCAAGAAGGCCATAATTCTGCATACCAACGAGAAGATTCGAAGCGGGATGGAATTTCGAGTGGATCGGGTAATTTGCTTATATAATCCGAATTGGACCAAAAAAAAGTTCCAGCCCAAAACTTCTCGCCACCCGCATTTGTCATCCACTTGGTTCCCGAAGAAACCATACTATATCCTTTTTCGAGTTCCTTAATGCATTTTTTCCAGTTTCGTACGTTTCCCATCATTTCATAACGCCAGAGGTGTTTTTTATAATCTGATGAAGGGGCAGAAACCCCTTTGGAGTGTATATATAACACATAGGCATTTTTATTTTGTTTGCAATATTCCCAAAGCAGATGCAGTGTAGGATATTCATATTGATTCACATTGCCCAAATAGTGAATATCCGCTTCTACTTCAGTCTGTATTGTATCAATTCCTACAACACCCAAAGTCAAATCAGCAATAGTTAGTATTTTACTTCGTTTGAGTGAAGTAAGTTGCTCAGCGATTATCTTCTCATAACCATTCATGGTTGCGATATGATAAAACACATGAATTCGTTTCATCAAAATACCTTTATGCCTGTATTTTTAAGATAGTAAATAGCTTTCGTATAATTTTTAGGAGAAACTGTAAAATATTATTATTACGGTATTTAAGATAGAACATTGCAAGACTGTCTTCGTTTATTTCATGCAGTTTAAGATAGTCTTCATAATAAAGAGGGAGGTTTTTTTTAAAAGAATGTAACAGTTCTTGTTTTATACTTTGCTGATTCTCTGGCTTGCTGCTTATTCCTTCCATTTGGAATTCAGAAACAATAATAGGAATATGTTTATAACTTGCATTAAAATTACATATCGCGCGAAGAAAAAAATCATGATCAGAAGATATTTTTATTGTTTCATCATAGCCCTGAGCTTTCTGTAATAATTCTAATTTTATAAATGATCCTGGATGCCCTAAAGTACACCCCCAGAAATATCCTGCAGTTAATAAATCGGGATATGTTAAACTCTTGTAACCATCAATATCTTTTGCTATCAGATCGCCATAACAAATAGCTTCTATTCCCAAAAATTCTAAACATGATTCAAGAATACCATTATTACATAGATTATCTCCACTATTTAAAAATAAACAATATTCACCAGTTGCTTGTTTAATACCTTTATTCATCGCGTTATAAATACCGGTATCAGGTTCAGATACCCAGTAATGTATTTTACTTTCATATTTTTTGATAATTTCGGTGCTAGTGTCAGTAGAATTACCATCAATAATTATATATTCAAAATCGGTAAAGGTTTGTTCTATAACACTTTTTATAGTTTTTTCTAAACCTTCTGCATTATTTCTGTTGATAGATATTATCGATAATTTCATTTATTTTCCATGTGAGCAAAAATCAGCATACGCATTACTAATTCCTTCACTAAAATCAGTTTTCGCTTTCCAGCCAAGTCCATTAATCCGGGAAACATCCAGTAGTTTTTTCGGCGTCCCGTTCGGTTTGGAGGGATCCCAGGTTATGTTACAGTTTCGTCCAGAATTATTGGCATATACAACATCCCTTATCAATTCAGCCAGTTCCTTGATAGTTAAATCAACACCAGTCCCGATATTTACGAACGCTCCCAGGTCGCCTGCGTTTTTTGTTTCCATAAGATATACGACAGCATCGGCAAGGTCGTCACTATAGAGGAATTCCCGGTAAGGTGAGCCATCTCCCCAGAGGACCACCGAATCGGTTCCGGATGTTTTTGCTTCATGGAATTTTCTGATCATGGCCGGTAGTACATGGCTTCCAGCCAGGTCGTAATTGTCACCGGGGCCATAGAGATTGGTCGGCATAACGGAGAGGTAATTAGTCCCATGTTGGGTGTTGTAGGCGTTGCAGAGCTTGATTACGGTAATTTTAGCTATGGCGTAGGCATCGTTTGTCGGCTCGAGGGGCCCGGTCAGAAGAGATTCTTCTTTGAGCGGTTGAGGAGCCATTTTGGGATAGATACAGGAAGATCCTAAGTTCAAGAGTTTTGTAACGCCATTTTTATATGCTGCATGTACCACGTTAAAGCCAATCATTGTATTTATGTAGATAAAGTCGGCGGGAAGGGTAGCGTTGGCTCCGATACCGCCAACTTTAGCCGCTGCAAGAAAGACATATTCGGGTTTTTCAGATTTAAATAAAGAATTGACCGATTGTTGGTCGGTCAAATCCAGTTCGTGTTGAGTACGGGTTATAATATTTGAGTAACCAGAGGCATTCAGACGGCGAAGTATTGCACTTCCGACAAGCCCCCGGTGCCCTGCAAGGTAGATTTT
>JBBRHJ010000192.1:0-7305 GCA_038222885.1 Bacteroidales bacterium
ATATCAGTTAAAATCACATCAGGAGTAAACCGGAGCGTTTTATCAAAGCCATCTTGTCCATCGATAGCCTGATGAACTATAAACTTATCTTTTAAGCATTTCACTAAATAGGCCCTTAAATCATCATCATCTTCTACCACCAAAATAACTGGTTTGCGAGTCGATTTTGTATTTTGTTCAAGTGTTTCTATTTACTCAAAGGTTTGATTTATTGTTTGTTGAGTTGGTATTTCACAAGGTATGGTTACTTTAAACTCCGAACCACTTCCGACTACCGAATGCACTTCAATTTGACCTTTACAAACTTCAACCAATTGTTTTACCAATGCAAGTCCAATACCAGTTCCTGAAGTTGCTGATTTCCCCTCCGACTGATAAAAACGATCTAAAATATGCGGTAATGATTTTTCAGGTATTCCACAACCAGTATCTTGCACTTTTATCACAATACTATTATTGCTCTGCTCCACAAAAACTAAAATATCTCCCCCTGCATCGGTATATTTGAATGCATTTGAAATCAAATTATACACAATTTTCGTAAGTTTATCTACATCAAAAATTAACTCTCTATCAACTATATCGATGATAAATTCATAATGGATATTTTTGCTTTGAGCTATTCCTCTGAATGATTTATCAATATCATTGAAAACGCTCAATACTATATGTCGCCCGAGTTGTAATTGACTGCCATCATTTATTAATCTTCTAAAATCCAAAAATTGATTTACCAAGTAAAGCAATCGTGTAACATTTTTATCAATAATCCCCATTCTGTCATTTAAAAACAAATTGTTGGTTATAATTGGATTTTGTTTGATATCGTCCAGCGGACCAGCTATCAAGGTTAAAGGCGTACGAATGTCATGTGCAATATTGGTGTGGAATCTTAGTCGTACATTATTAATTTCATTCTGGTGTTGATTCTCCAACTCTTTGATAACAAGTTGTTGTTTAAGTTTTGTTTCTTTGTTTAAATAAAGATATACTAGGTACAAAATGGTTATAATAAACAAGAAATAGGCTATAAACGCCCACATGGTGAGCCAAGGTGCAGGCTTAACTACAATAGTTAGGTATTGTTTTTTACCTCCCCAAACATTTTCATTGTTTGATGCTTTTACCCAAAACCTATACTTTCCGGCTGGCAATCGATTGTAAATAATAGATCTATTCTTACTATCCGTTGTAATTGAATCTTTATCAAATCCTTCCAACTGATATTCATAGACATTTTCATCAAAATCGTTATAATGTGTTGCTAAAAAATGGATATTAATACTATTTTCATTGTATTTTAATACTATTTTATTTGTTTCGGTAAGTGGCTCTGATAGTATTTTTGAAAAATTGGGGTCACTTTTAATAGAACGACCTGAAACGATAATATCAGTAATCTGCACATCCGAAAGGAACGGATTATGTGGTTGTGGGCTAGTGTTGATAACATTGAGTCCATTGATAGTACCCACATAAAGCATCCTGTTGTCAATACACATACCTTCGAGGGCTGCATTGGCATACAAACCATTCGATATGGTATATTTTTTTTCCTTACCTGTTTTATAGTTATAACTAAATAACGCTTGCGAAGTACCTGCCCACAAATTATTTGATTTGTCTTCAATCAAAGACATTACTTTATTGTTCCCAATTTTTTGTAATTCTTTAAGCGGACTTACAATTAAATTATTTCCTGAAACTATGCATTTGTTTAATCCCGAGTCGGAACCAAACCAAACCGTAGAATCGGAAGCCACAATTACCGACCAAACATGATTACTACTCAAGGAGTTCTGGTTTAAATTATGTTGAAGGTATTTGATTTTCTGAGCTTTACCCGCTTTGTTTAAAAAAATGGCTGCCACACCATTATCTTTGGTACAAGCCCAAATCATATTATGAATTTTATCATATTTAATTCGACTTATTTGCTCGGACGAAAGCATATCTGACAAATTTCCTATAGAAATAAAATCGTATTTAAACTTCTTATCATTCAGGTCTATTCGTATTAAACCGTTTGCACAGCCAATCCAAATACTATTATAGGCGTCTATTTCCAACGAAAACGGACTATTTAGTTTAATACCATTAGGATAAAGCTGCTCGAAAGGAATAAGTTGATTTAATGTATAATCGAAACAAAATATACTCGAATTTATCGAAAACCATATTTTACCCGCTTTGTCTTCTACAATTGAGGGTGAAATAAGTATAAACTGTGGGGGTATTCCGGGTACTATAAGCGAATGGATGATCCCATCAGTATCATAATAGAATAAACCTTGATAGTTAGTACCCACCCAAAATCTTCCACGGCTGTCTTTGAAAACTGATTTCACAAACATACCATCGGTTTCAGGTATTTTACTGATAATCTTAGGAATTTGATATAAATCTAGTTTGGCAATTCCTTTTTGCTGTGATGCAATCCAAATATTTTTGGTTTTATCAACTAGAGTAGAATTGACTATATTGTTATTAAAAAAAGAAGAGTTGGAGAATTTGAGTTCTTTTATAATTTTTGTAGGCAAATGTAAAATATAAACCTTTTGCATTGAGAAAACCATAAAATCATCATGGTCAATCTCTTTAATCGATCTTATATTTATTCCCCTAAAACCATCATATAATATAACATCAGTAGGTTTTACAACACCATTTAGATTTGAATTTTCTTTTGATAAATAAAAAAGACCTCCACTACTGCAAATCCAAATAGTTTGATTATGATCCTTAAATACAAGATTTATTACCAAATTATTCAAAAATTTATACGGAGAAAAGACTTGCCCACCTTTGTTAGTTAATAAAATCGAGCCTGAAGTTGTTCCTACTATTAAGCCTTGTTGACTGTTTTCAACTACAGACGTAACATAATTATCTAAACCAGGATTACTGGAATTAAAAAAAACACTTTCAACCTCGAATCGATTTTCTTTTTTAGAAGTTTTGTACAAACCATTCGTGGTGCCAATCCAATAGTTATTATTAGTATCGTTGTAAAATACAGTAACTATCGAATACTTCAGAGGATCAAATTCAAAATGCTCAAACTGATCAGTTTTATAATCGTATTTATCAACAGCACCATTCTCCGTCACTACCCACAAATTTTCAGCTCTATCAATATACAAATCTACAACCCTGTTACCACTTATCGATGTATTATCGTACGGATTATGACGATATTTTACAAAATCATTACCATCGAACCTATTTAATCCATCATAAGTACTAACCCAAATAAAACCATACCGATCCTGCAAAACCTTACTTGTAGTGAATTGTGATAAACCTTCGTTTACTGAGAATGTTTTAAGATTAAAAGTATTGTTGTAATTAATTGAAAATGTTACTGTACTGTAAATAAACAATACAAATATGGTGATTAGATTCTTCATAAGATTTTCAGATTATTTTCATGCAAATATATAGATTTTAATATATTTTCAAGAATCTATTCGTAACATTCTAATCAATTAATGTAACATTTGTAGATTAGGGTTGAGAATGGAAAGGTTTGTATCGGTAGATTTCGATAGAAAACCCGCAGCCCTGAAATCTGCTGGAAGTTGTAAGGAATAGTTGTAAAATAAATTACAGAAACGGGGTATGTGCCTTTTTAATGGCTGCATACCCCGTTTTTACAATGATTCAAATTTTTATTTTGAACTGAATATCAGGTTTATTCTCACTCTCTCAATATCTTACTTTAAATACTCTTTGTTCGTTATTATTAATTACTTGCAAAACGTAAATACCTTTTTGGGGCAATTTCAATTCGATATCCGAAGTATTAGTTTGAACTTTATACAATTGATTTCCTAACAAATTATGTACTGAAATCACAGCATTCGATGGAAGTTGAGTAATATAAACTCCATCGCTGGTTGTATAATAACTTATTGTATTATTTACATTCAGATTTTTATTGGCAGTTGTAATTGCTGTTGTAACTTGAATTTCGGTAGAAGTTGATGAAGAATTTCCAACTGGGCTTACTTTATAATAATAAGTAGCATTACTCTCTAAATTATCAACCATATATGTCAATACATTGCCCACATTAGCTGGATAACCTGTTACTGATACTTTCGAAACAGTTGAGCCGAGTGTTTCTACTAAGAAATTATCAACATATACTCTCATATTCTTAATTGCCGACAAAGAAATTATTGAATTCACTTTAGCAACAGGTAAATCCACCGTAAAGTCTTGAACGATTGCTGTTGTAATCCATACTACCAATTCCTGTCCATCCACCTTCACTGTTAATTCTGCATTAGTATCAGTATTATATTGTTTTGCTTTAACTACCAACTTCTTACCGCTAGTGGACAAATCAACACTTGGAGTATTAATTTCACCAGGATTACTGCCAGAAGCCAATCTTAAATAACCATTAGTCACAACATCAGTATATCCAGTTACCGTCCAGCCAGATGGAATAGAACCATTGAAATCAGCTTCGAGTATGGTTTGTTTAACTCCATTGCCACTGATTATTTTACTATATACATCTAACAAATAACCAGTTGCAGTAGCTGAAGCAGTCCAATTAGCATTAAAGCCATTAGAAGTAATGTAAGTAGCAGGTAAAGCTAAGAAATCATCGGTTGATAGTGCATTAAGTGTCACTGTTGTTGCACTAATTCCGCCACCTGTGATTACGATATTGGCAGTTTGTGCTCCCAAAGTTAAAGCATTAAATGTTACATTCAACATATAACCAGCCTCTGCTTGTGCTTTGGTTATGGTATAAGTAGATAGTGCAAAATTAGCCGCATTATTACCTGTTAAGGTTAAAGTCAAATCGCCGGTTAGATTCGTAGCTAACACTTGTACATTATTATTAGCCGATTGCATATAAGCTACACTTCCAAAGTCGACTATTGAAGCATTTTTAGGATTAACAAGAGTAGGGTAAACTGACTGAGTTTCCGACCAAAGTTGACCTATTTTATTTCCCCAAATAAATTCAGCTAATTCAGGATGATCAATATAAGGATTTCTATTATTTTGTATTTTGTATATTTCAGAAGCTCTGTTTTGTTCTTTGCTGCTGACTGGATCCTGCCTAGACCATTGCAACAATAGGTCTTTCGCCCATGTTTTTAACATTGGCCAAGTTTGGTTTGCAACAATCATAGTTGGTGCACTTGTTCCCGTCCAACTATAGTTCTCATAACAAGTAAACATATACAAATATGCCCTTGCGAAATCACCTTTATATTCATCAAGTGGTTCAAAACATATCTCGGTATATTCTGTTCCAAATGTATTATATCCAACTTTGATAATACCATTATTAAAAGTTGCACCACTATTTATTCCAAGTGGATAACTTCCACGTGCCGAGTTAGCACTTATATCAGAGGGATTCAAATGATATAAATCTTTGTAAGCATCGTTACTTGAACCTCCCCACCAACTCTTAGCTACACTATGTTCGATATTCATACCACTTGGAACACCACCATTTCCGGGAAAATATCTTTTTACTGTTGAGTACATGTCCCAAACATAACCTTCAGGATGTAAGTCTGATTTTTCAAATCCACTCCAAGTGCTTCCACTACCACTACCATAAGATAAACGATTACCAACTTTAATAATTGAATAAAGTGATGTTTTAAGGTCTTTATTAGATTTTCCTTCGGCAGCACTATAATAACCAGCAGGAATTTGTGCAAAAAGTGAAATTGAGAAGATGTACAGTAATGATAGAAGAATTGTTTTGTTTTTTATTTGAAATGACATAATCTGAGTGAAACTAAGAAAAAAATTAGAAGTGGCATGCAATTCCTTATTGCAGCAGAAGTTCTTTGTTATTATTTGTTGATAATAAATTTCTGTATTGACTTACGCATACCTGAACTTAGCTGTATCAGATACATACCATTATTAAGTACTGTGGTGGAAATTGAAGTGCGACCATTCAACTCCTCTTGCATTAAAATTTGCCCATTCAGATTGAATATTGTCAAATTCAAATTGGATTCATCGGATTTGATATGTAGAAAATCATGCACGGGATTAGGAGAAACACTGAATTCTACGAACAAATCATTAATACCTGAACTAAACGACCATGGTTCTCCTTTTTTAGTTCCCCATATATATTCAGCCAATTCAGGATAATCAATAAATGGATTACGGTTTTTTTGAACTACTTCAACTGCATTGTTTCTGTTTGTTTCCTTTTCGGAAACAGGATCAAGTCGGTTCCATTTCAACAATAGCTCAACGCTCCAAGTATTAAACGCTGGGTATTTTGTTCCATCTAAATGTGGCGACGGATATTGATTAGATGTGCTCCATGTATCTACAACGTTTTCATAAGCTGTAACCATATAAAGATATGTACGTGCAAAATCACCTTTATATTCATCTATAGGTTCAAAAACTGTCCCTGAATATCCGGCAAAAGTTGAATTTCCTCTTTTACTGCCATTTGAATATGTCGAAGAAGGATTAGCAGTTTCTCCATAAGGATAATTTCCACGTTGAGCATTTACAAATTTATCGGTTGGATAGAGGTGAAATAATTCTGTATACATAGGTGTAGCATCTTTAAACCAACTTTTTGGAAATGAATGTTCCCTATTATAGTACTGACATTCTGCACTTCCACCAGAGCCAGAATCTTGATTAGTACCAAAAGTAAATGTACAGGTCGAATACATATCCCACACTTTTCCATCTGCACGTTTATCAGTTGATTGAAAATCGGTCCATAAATCTCCGTACGTTCTTTCGGTATGCGAACCAACTATCAAGTACAATTGGGTTTTAAGTGCTGCCTGAGTTTTGCCCAATGCTGAATCGTAGTAATTTGCTTTGGGTTGCGAAAAAAGTATAAAAGGAAGTAATAAAAGGGGAAAAAAGTAAAGCTTTTTCATGTAGAAATATAATTAAAAAAATTGTATGATTAACTGCTTTGCTAAATATTGGGCAAAGGGTTGCAAATGTAATCAAAAGTTGATAAATAGCCAATTTTTATGCAATTAATAAACCCGTAATAATACAATAACTTAATTATCAATATATTGAAAAACATCTATTAACAGAAAGGAATATTCAAAATGAAATACTGAGATAATACAATAACTCACACTAAAGAAAACTCCCATCTGAAATTTTCAAATAGGAGTTACATATAAAAAAAGAATAGATTATTCGCTTAATTGTAGAATGTATCTATATTTTGGCACAATATTAAAATTTTTATTGAATTAAATAGTTATCAATCAACAGTAAATATTGCAAAATGAAAACTATCCCATTTTATTTCAA
>JBBRHJ010000193.1:0-7271 GCA_038222885.1 Bacteroidales bacterium
CTGCGAAAATATTTTCGAATCAGAGTTAAAGCTAAATGCAAGTACACTTGCCGCTATCTCCCAAGTTATGGCCCGCAATATGAGCCATAATATTGGCAGCCATGTGATGAGTAATTTTACGGGCACTCAATTTTACAATAATTTTCATTATTGCGATACGTGCAGCCAAACTACAGCACTTGATGCTGCTTGTACCGATCCAAAGTGTACCTTAAAGAGCTATATTGGTTTAAATAAGATTACTTTTCCTAAAGGTGTAGATGTAGAAATTGACAAGGACAAACTACTATATTTCCTTTCTGTTTACAACGAGTATATCCGCACCAGAATGGAATATATTTCAGACATATCGTTTGGGGAACCAGTAATGACTACCAATAAAAAATTGATGGGTGAGATTTTTAATCCGTTCGATGAAAACCGTTTGCTGTTAAATTATATTTCCGGAATAAATGACTTCAAGTATTGTTTCAAGGTGCAGTATAATGGGAATGACCTATCCAATAATGGCAAATTAGAACTTGCCATGCCCAACGATGTGCTGGGGCACCAGGCGCTGTATAATATCATCGAAAACTTTATCCGAAATACGGCAAAACACAATCAGGGTAAAGCAGATGATGATGAGCGTATAACTTTTACACTAAACATAAAAGACATACCAGGTGAAGACGAATATTATCAGGTTGAGATATACGACAACATTCCGGTTATAAAAGATGATAGTGCTTTAACAAAAGAGGAAAACAAAGAAACCAGAGAAAAAATCAAGGAATATTTCGGAATAGAAAGCGATGTGAATATTACTAAACTTCAATCATTAGTTTATGATTTGAATAGTAAGTTGAACGGCTCCATTCTCGAACCAAATACGCATCGCGTAAGAGACAATTCGTTAGGGATAATGGAAATGGAGGCGAGTGCCTGTTACCTGCGCATGATGGACGTGAGTGAAATTGAAAGCGACAATTATTCCTTGCGTGATAAAATTACAGCGTATGATTCAAATTTAAAAAATGCTCAGGGCAAATACAATATACTGCGGTCGTTCATTAAAGATGGCAAACACCTCGGCTATACTTTTTTTCTGTTAAAACCAAAAGATTATTTAATGGTGGAATTTGATGGAGAAATGAACGAATTTCAGGGAGTGAATTTTGTATCGAAAAAAGACTTGATGAATGACCTTTTAAGAGGTAAAAAATTCCGTCATCAATTTATTGTATTTAACAACCAAGCTGATATCGAAAAAATTAATGTAAAAATTGAAGAACAAGAGCATTTTTTCAACCATTATAAAAACCAATTGCCGTATCGGTGGTTGACTGTTAATGATGAAAACGACTGTATCCATATAAAATTAAATGCTGCTGAGAAAACAGAATTGGATAATTGCATTTGGGATAAGTGGTGGGAAAAAGTAAAAGGTGTTTATGAACATATAAATGTTTTTACAAGTTATCAAGAATTTGGGCATAATCAAAAATATCGTTTCAATATTTGTTTTGTTAATCATGATGATGGAATACAAAACCGGATCAACGAATACAAAAAAGGAGAGAGTAATTTTCTGGATGCTCTTTCAAGCAAAGGGCTACAATCCTTGCCCGATTTTACTGGACAGCTTTCTAATTATAAGACTATAGGAAATAAACTTTCTAAGATAACAAAATATAAACTATTTGAGTCTTCAAATGCAAAGGTTATGATACTTGACGAGCGGGTACAGCGATTATTTGAAACTGAAAATTATTTGAATCAACCATACAAACTGCTATACGGCTGCGCAAACATATTTGTTCCTTTTTTAGAAGTATCCAAACCGGATGATAATAAAGAATACTGCAAAAAATATCTGAAATGTGATGCAACTTGCAGTAATTGTAACATTGATTTGGGCTCGAAAAATTTTGATGATCAATTAATCGAAAAAATTAAGGATTTTATCGAAAATCTGAAAGCAGATTATCTCGATATAATTGTAATCCATTATAGTATACTTGAAAGGATGAATTTGTTGGACAATAAGAAGGGAGGAAATATGAGGGAAAATGAAAATTTGAAGAATTTCATTGCATCCATTCAATGCAAATGTAAAAAAATTGTAATTACCAGTGGTAGGGGTAAGCCAAAGGAAATTGCTGAAATAAATGCGGGTTTTGTCAACCTTTCGTCCTTATTAAATGCCGTACATATTGTACGTTCAAAATACTTATTGTTTCAATTATTAACCAACTCAAGAAATTAACGTTATGGAAAAACTACTCATTTTTACGAATTATGATAGTTTGCAAAATGTCAATGATTTGGAACTCCAAAAGTTAAATTTTAATAATGGAAATTTTGCAACAAATAAAATTTTTAAACACACTAATAATAGCACCTTCCAGATTGCTTCAATTATTAATGAGGGGAATATTTTCCTGATATATGATGAAATTGAAGCCACAGAGTTTAAAAACTTCATTGACAATTATGACGATAAAAAGGTTGGTATATTATACCACAAAAAGGGGGGAGTTTTTAAAATAGAATTAATTAATGAATTCACATATACAAAAGAGGGCACTCATGATAGTGATGGAGATCACTATCCTGTTGTGCTCAAAATTCTCAGCGATGACGAGGACAAAAAATTTGAAAGATTAAAAGATGCAATCTTTAAGTTTAATAAAAAGCTCAATGCCGCCCTTGAGTTTTTGCATCAATCATTAGGTGACACACCAGTTAACGAAGCAATTTTAACACAAGGAGATGATAAGTTCGATCTGGAAAAGCTCTATGATGGAAATAAATTAAAGGACTGGATCTGCGCACTTAACAAAAAATCTGGTGAAGATTATCGGGAAGCCTTGAGGAAAGTAAGAGATGTGTTGCTAATGGAGGCAGAGATTTATTAACTTTGGAAAAATCCTGTTACTTTTTTCAACATGCTTTATAATGCCAATTCTTTATTAGGATATATTTGAACAAACTAATCTAATCCCAGATAATGTGCTTTCTTTTGACTGTCACTCAGCTATAGAAAATTATTTGTCAGGAAGAACCTCAATATTGCCTTTCACTGGTAATTTAGTTAACATTCATTTTATCACCACATATTTACCTCACGAAAGCGATAACCCTCATGCCGGGCTTAAAACAGCGGTAAGGTACAGGCTTGCAAACCGCAATACCTGCATAATCCTTCTATCGTTCCTGCCTATGTATGAAATCAGAAAGCATGATACCTTCGGCATACTTAATCTAACCAGTGCATATTTCCTTCAATTACCCTTCGAAAATGAAGTATTTGTTGAAACCTTGGTACAATGCACAACACCGCTCATAATCCCGGATCAGGAATGGAAACAATTTTCAACTAATGCATGTAAAACATTGCTTAAGGAAGAACTTGGCAAGATAAGGCATGGAGGGCAACTTGACATCGGCAATAAAATCATATATCCTTTGCTCGCGTCTTGTTTTGCCTATAAGCACGATCCCTCTATATATGGACCACTGATTGAACAACAACTACTTAATTTGCAACAATTCGTTAACCGGCAGGATCTCAAAAACCTTTTCGTACTGACTGATAAAGCAAATGACTTACCGGATGTTGATCTAGTAAAAATAAGCACTTTTTTATCCACTCTGAAAAACCTTGCAGATAAGTCAGAAATAAACCATGCCGCAGTCGAACAATTAATTATTAAAATCAATAACTTTAGCCTGATTTATAATGAATTGATTTCACAATGAAACAAGAAGCTATTTATAATATTCTATTTATTGATGATGATTGCGATGCATACATTCCTGTGCTCGAACCATTTGCCTGGAAACAGGGATTCACCTTGTATCAAGCAGAGAATGTGCAAAACGGATTAAAGCTGCTATCAGAAAATCCCGATTCGATTGATGCTGTATTGCTGGATATAACGTTCAGCCCTGGAGAAATTCAGGGATTGGAAGCACTGAAAAAAATTAGACACTTGTATCCCTTTTTACCGGTTGTTATGCTCACCGGCAGTGACAGGGCGACTGATCTCCAAAAAGTAGTTAAGTGCATGAGGCATGGAGCTTACGACTATTTAGGCAAACAAAATTTGGACCCGGAACAGTTATTTAAGGTTTTATATGAAGCAATTCAGAAATTCAAACATCAATACCGTCTTGAAATTAAAATTGCTGACAACAGCAATTCCCTCGAGTTTTACTATGTGATGCAGGAAATTAATACCGGACTTTTTCACGAACAGGCAGTTTTTGGATTTCAGTTAGTATCGGTAAATAAGCCGAAAGACGATAAGGAAGAAGAACTTCTTAAAAAGTCTGCTCTCCAGTGGCACAGCAACCTATTGAAATCAATTCAAATCGCTTACAAGGATAATCTGGTTATTAACCTGAAATTTATTTCTGAAAAAGGTAAATTAAATTGTTACATTACTTTTAGCCTGTTAGAAACCGATTCCATTCGGATGAAGAATTCATTGGCCAACCTGTTTCAGGATTTACGCAGCTTTTTTATTGCCCGGCATTCTGACACTCTCCATCCATACATATTTGAAGAAATTACAAATGATAAACTCCTTTTACATGCTAATACGCCTTCACGCGAATTAAACTACACCCTTTTTTACAGAAAACCGCTAAGAGTCAAAGAATCATCAGGTATTGGTTTTACAAACACGAATATTAAGAACAGGACTCATTCAATGAGTCAGGGGCATGGATTACTATCTCCAGAGCCCTCACCGGTCCAGTATGATTACGAGTTACTAAAAGCACTGGCAAATCAGAAAGAAGTAACTGAAATTGACATACAAATTGTTCCCAGAAAACTTTCGGTTGAGGAAACCCAGGCCATCAAACAGGTCATTCAAAAACCATCTTTACTTGCCGGAAGCCTGAATATTGAAAAGGGAGTAGCTTATATATTATTTCTGGAGCAATTCATTAATTCAGGAAATGATAAGTTCGGAGTAAGTATCTTGGCCAAACATACTAAACCCTATCTCGACCAACACCTGAAGACAGGAATAATAAATTATTTCTTCGGTGGCTCGATAGAGGTGGAATGCTCAACCAGGATTTATAATAAATTATTCAGATACAGTACCACAGCCCAGGAAACCATCAACCAGTTACCTTTTACTTATAACCTCACCAATATATTGCAGGCTTTCCATCTGCCATTTCCCGAGTCAAATTATCTGCCTGGAGTTCTTCAGCAATCGAATATATTTCATAGATTTCCTGAAACCTTTTCTGCCGAAGGTGTATTGTTAGGCGAAAAGAAAATCGGCAAAGACCTGATTCCAATAAGAATCGGAAGTGAAGATTTAGCGCGGCATTTATACATTATGGGTCAAACAGGCACTGGTAAATCAACCATTTTGAAAACTATGATTGCAGATTGCCTGAAAGAAAACCTTCCTTTTGCATTAATTGACCCTCATGGCGACTCGTTTGCTGAAATAGTTGACATGATATCGCAATCTAAGAGAAACAAAACGGTAATTATTGACATTACTGACCCATCAAATTCCGCAAAACATAATCCAATAGGGTTCGATGAAAATTTCCCACAATCCAAATCTCTTGTTATTAATGAACTACTCAGGATTTTCGGGACACTTTATGATATGAAGAATGCAGGCGGCCCCATGTTTGAACTTTACCTGAAGAACGGGCTACTTTTGGTGATGGATGAACAAGTTAAAATTCACAATGGTGTACCAACTTTGCAAAACTTTGTGGATATTTTTTTTAAAGATCACTATCGGAGTAGTTTACTGGAAGTATGTGGCAATAAAAAAGTTACGGATTTTTTTAATGTTGCTGAAAAAAATTCAGGTGATTGGTCATTCTCTAATTTTGCCACCTATGTTACCAGCAAACTGACACGATTTACCGAAGACTATTATCTCACCCCTATTATTACCGCAAAAGAAAACAATATTAATTTTAGGAGCCTGATTGATGAGGGTAATATACTCTTGGTCAGGCTCGATAAGGGTTTAATTGGAGGCGACAATGTGAGCTTATTAGGACAAATGATAATCAGCAGTATAGTAATGGCAGCAATGTCAAGAGCAAATATTGATAAAAAGGACCGCAAGCAGTATTACCTTTTTATTGATGAGTTTCAGAATTTTATTAAGGGTGATATCAGCAGTGCTTTATCTGAAGTTCGAAAATATGGGTTAAGCATGATCCTTGCAAATCAAACGCTGGGGCAATTGAAGGATAAGGAGAACGATGTTATTGAAGGATTGCTGGGCAATGTAGGTAGTATGTTGTTCTTCAGGCCGGGTATCAACGACTATGAAAAAATCAGACATTACTTTGAACCGGACTTTGAACAGCGGGATGTATTAAAGTTACCAAATTTTAACTGCATCGGTCGTATTTTGATCGACAATGTTCCTGGTGATCCTTTTGTATTCCAGACCATTCATAAGAATAACTCTTAAAAGAGTGATATTTCAATAAAAACAGGGAATCCAATAAATCATATGACAGAAATCCTCCATATTTCCGACCAGCCTTTTGGTTTTTCAAACGGCACACGTATATCTGGTGAGCCTAATGAATTAATCACACAGATTAAAAAAGAACATTTTAAGACCGAACTTTTTCTGATTAATGTAAATTATAAATCAGAGAATTTTTCCCGATCCGACAATGCAGGGATTCTATTGTTAAAATACTTAAGGTTAAATCATTTCGAACAACATTGTATCTTATATTCCTTCCTGAGCAGGGAACAGTTGATGATACAAAACCCGCACAATTCGATTATCTTTTCGGATGGAGTATCATATATTAGGATGCCGGAAGATTTGAGCAAACTGGTTTATGATAATTTGGAAAAAGCGTCGGCTGATTTGTCTGCTTATTTCAGGGGAGAAGTTGATTTTGTGAAAATCCGGCATAACCTGGCAAATATTTATGGACTTTGGTTCATGTTTAATGTACATAACAGATTTTTTAAAACTGAGGAACTTGGGTCAATTTTCTCAAATGAGTTTTTCCAAAATTTTGATTTTTTTCAATTACATATTGCAAATTACCTTATTAATAACAAGAGTACTGACAATCCAAAACAGCAAACCCTTAACCTAATTGGTACATTAAAAAAGGATATAAGAGAGAAAAATCCCAAAATCTTATATATTGATGATAAAGCTAATATTGGGTGGGCTGCTTTTCTGAAAAAAATAATATACGGTAATGGCGACTCTGAAAATTTCCAAAGCGATGCCCCTGAAAAAACCGTTTTT
>JBBRHJ010000194.1:0-7239 GCA_038222885.1 Bacteroidales bacterium
CTTAAAAGCATTAAAGAAAATAGAAGAAGATTTTGATTATCCAATGGTTGTAAAAGGTAAATTCTACGATGCTATCATTGCCAACACAATGGAGCAAGTAGAAAAAGCATTTTTTAAAATTCAAGCCAAATGGGGTTTGCCAATCATTATTCAAGAATTTATTAAAGGTACCGAAATAAATATTGCTGCCCTTGGCGATGGCGAAGGAAATGCTATAAGTGTGATTCCCATGCGTAAATTGTACATTACCGATAAGGGCAAAGCGTGGGCAGGTGTTACGCTCGACGATGAGACATTAATTGAACTTGCTCGAAAATTTATACGAGTTACCAAATGGCGAGGTGGTTGCGAGCTGGAAGTAATGCTGACATCGGATGGTAAGCCTTATATTATGGAAGTAAATCCACGTTTTCCTGCTTGGATTTATTTAACGGCTGCTGCTGGTCAAAATCAGCCTGCCAGCTTGGTCCGAATGGCGTTGGGCCAAAAAGTAGAACCATTTACCGAATATGAAGTGGGCAAAATATTTATTCGTTATGCTTGGGACTTGATTACTGATATTAGAGAATTTCAAAAAATTTCGGCCAACGGCGAACTTTAATATAATGCTTCTCAGTTCAAAAGAGAATAAAGGCGCAGTTTTTAACAATTTAAGATTATAAATCAGTACTATTATCTCTGATTCCCCTTTAGGGGTTAGGGGCAGATATTAACAATTATGGAAAAAATAAGATACGAAAGACCCATCATCAATAAAATGAATACGGGTTTGATGAATAAATTTGGAACAAAAACTGAAAATGAAGTTGTGTCGCATATCGAAAGTGTTTCGGTAAAAGGATTATTAGAAAAATATGGTTCGCCACTTTTTGTAATTTCCGAAAAGCAAATTCGCAGAAATATGCAAAATGCTAAACGTATATTTAAAACGCGTTATCCAAAAGTACAATTTGCTTGGTCGTATAAAACCAATTATATGAATGCCGTTTGCCGCATCTTTCATCAGGAAGGTTCATGGGCTGAGGTTGTTTCGGGCTTTGAATACGATAAAGCATTGGGTAATGGAGTACCAGGAAATAAAATTATTTTCAATGGACCTGATAAGAGTGACAGTGATTTGTTGAAAGCAGCACGTAATAATTCATTGATTCATATCGATCATTACGACGAACTTTATAGTTTGATTCGATTGAGTGAGGAACATAAATTGAAACCAAAAGTGGCCATTCGTGTGAATATGGATACAGGAATTTATCCAAAATGGGACAGATTTGGCTTTAATTTTGAAAACGGACAAGCTTGGAATGCTTTGACACGTATTTTAAATTCTGAAAACCTGGAATTGGTTGGTATTCATTGCCATATCGGAACCTTTATGTTGTCGCCTAACGCTTATGCAGTGGCCGCTCGCAATTTGTGTGAATTGGCTTGGACCGTAAAGGAGCGATTCAACAAAATGGTGGATTATATAGACCTTGGAGGTGGATTCCCTTCTGTAAACACGCTTAAAGGTGCATATTTACCCGGAACTGACACTGTCCCTTCTATCGATCAGTTTGCCGATGCTATTGCCGATGTAATGTTGAGTTACGGTTTTCGTCAAAATGAATTACCTACTTTAATCCTTGAGAGCGGTCGTGCTTTGATTGACGATGCAGGTTATTTACTTGGAACGGTACTTGCCACCAAACGACTTTCGGATGGACGAAGAGCTACCATTCTTGATTTTGGTTTAAATACATTATTTACTTCACTTTGGTACGAACATAAAATTAGCCCTGCACAACCGATGGGAAGTCAAACCGAAGAAATGGTTATGTTTGGCCCATTATGTATGAATATCGATGTGGTTCGTGAGAGCATTGTAATGCCACTGCTCGAAAAAGGCAATCAATTGGTAGTCCATAAAGTTGGTGCTTATAATATGACTCAATGGATGCAATTTATTACCACTCGTCCTAATATTGTACTTATTGATAATGAGAGTAATACACATGTTATTCGTAAAGCAGAAACACTCGAATATGTGGAGGAACTTGAGCAAGTTCCAGATTATTTAATGAAATAAATTTGCTACAACATGCCCATTAAAAACTATATCTTCAATTTTAAAAATACAATTCTACCTGGAATTTTAAATAGTTATTCAATCATTTTCTTTTTAAACAACAAGCTTTTTGCGGTTGTGCTAATGATTGTGTCTTTTTTTAACTTCTATGCCGGACTTAGTGGTTTGTATGCAGTAGTGTTTACCATATTTCTTGGAAATGCTATGAACCTCGATAAAACTACTTTAAAATCAGGAATTTATAGTTTCAATGGGTTGTTGACAGGCATTGGAATGGGAACTTTTTTTGATCCTGGCGTTGTTTTTTTCAGCCTATTGACCTTGGCTACCATTCTGAGTTTGTTTTTATCAGTTTCGATGGGAGGGTGGTTGTATAAATATCGATTGCCACATTTAAGCATTCCATTTGTTATCTCCTTTTGGTTTGTCATGCTACCTGCATCAAATTTTGAAAACTTAGGCTTGACGCATCGCAACATTTATTGGCTCAACGAAATGTATGCCATGGGCGGTAATTCGTTAATAAATTTATTCCAATATATCGACAATATGCCAATTAATAAGTTGGTGGATATTTATTTACGTTCATTAAGTTCAATCTTTTTTCAAAGTAATTTGTTAGCAGGATTCCTGATTGCTATTGCATTATTAATCGGCTCAAGAATTCTATTTTCGCTCTCAATTGTTGGTTTTCTGACAGCCTATTTGTTTGCCCAATTTACTGGTTCTGAAGCTGCTAGTATTACTTATTATAATATTGGAGCTAACTATATGATGGTGGCTTTTGCCATTGGAGGTTTCTTTTTAATTCCTTCAAAATCATCCTATTTATGGACAGTTTTCTTGATTCCGCTGACATCGCTTGTGTTATTATTCTTTTATAAACTGCTGGGATTTATTCAGTTGCCTATTTTTTCATTGCCTTTTTCGTTTGTTGTAATTCTTTTTGTTTACTTTTTACAATTAAGAAGCAAAGCAAACAATCTAAATCTTACCCCTGTTCAGCATTATTCACCCGAAGTAAATCTATATTCTTACAAAAACAATAAGGATAGATGGGCGCGTTTCTTATATTTTCCATTACATTTGCCTTTTTGGGGTGAGTGGACGGTAACTCAAGGATACAACGGAGAATATACACATTTAGGCGAATGGGGCAAAGCACTTGATTTTATGATGATGGATAGTGAAGGCAAAACCTACAAAAATAATGGCTTGAAAATTGATGATTATTATTGTTATAATAAACCAATTGTTGCCCCAGCTGATGGTATAGTTGAATTAGTGATTGATAATATAGAGGATAATGCGATTGGAAAAATAAATACGATTGATAATTGGGGAAATAGTATCATTATTAAACATGCACCTTATTTATATTCTCAAATTTCGCATCTAAAAAAATCATCAGCTAAGGTGAAAGTAGGCGATTATGTAACTACTGGTGATTTGTTATCATTTTGTGGAAATTCTGGTCGTTCGCCTGAGCCACATCTTCATTTTCAGCTCCAAACTGTTCCCACATTGGGTTCAAAAACACTGGAATATCCATTTTCATATTACTTTACAAGAAAAGATGATGCAATTGAATTAACACAGTTCTCAAAACCATTACAAGGCGAAAAAACATTTAATATTACAACTAATCAGATAGTTAAAGATGCATTCGACATATTACCAAACTCAAGTTTAAAATTTGCTTATACTAAAAATAATGCAGAAGAGAAGATTGAACAATGGGATGCGTATACCGATGCTTATAATTATAAATACTTATATTGTGCCGAAACAGAATCGACTGCTTATTACGTTAACGATGGTTATATGTTCTATTTTACCGCTTTCTATGGCGATAAAAACTCCTTGCTTTATTTTTTCTATTTGTCAACATTTAAAGTGTTTTTAGGCATGGACGAAGAACATACTATTACTGATATGATGCCTCTAAATACGCTTAAACCGAATATTGCATTAGTTTGGTTACAAGATTTTGTAGCACCTTTTTTCAGTTTTGTGAAAGTAAAATACGAAATAAAAACAGGGAAACCCGACAATGTACTTTCTGCCGAAAGAATAGTGCTGAACTCAATCATTAAAATACAAAATTTGAAATCAGACAAAGAATACAGTAAAAGCAAAATAATAATATCAGAAAAAGGAATCTATGAATTTAATTTTCAATCAAATAACATTAAAATTCAGGCAAGATGTATAGAATTATAATACTTGTCCTTTTGCTTGTTTCTACTACTATTGTGAATGCTCAGGATTTTATTTCTGCCGATAAACTTACTTATCAGTACTTTATGGAAGGAAATTGGGATAAATTGATTGATAGTACCGAACAGTTTCTCAATCAAGGCATTGATTTTAAAACACTCCGCCAACGGTTGGGCTATGCGTATTATATGAAAACTGATTATGTAGAAGCAAGTATTCAGTACAAACATGCTTACGATTTTGATAATTCTGATGTAGTCTCTATTCAATATTTGTATTATAGCTATCAGAATGCTGGGAATAAGATTATGGCTCAATATTATGCCAAGAAACTGCCTGCTGAAACCCAAAAAGAACTTAAATTAAAATCTTTTCGAATAATTGACGCTCTCGATTTTGAATATAATTATAAGACTTCTTACACCGATATTCGATCGGCTCCCAGTTTTTTACGATTTGGGATAAATACGCAACTTGCTTATAACTTGAATTTATATCAGACAGTTTCCAATCATAAACAAACTTTTTATTCAATTTACAATAGCGTTCAAAACGAATATTTTGGTTTATTGAACTTAACAGCAACTGAAAAATTGAGTTTATTAGTTGGTTATCATCATATTAATACTTTGGTTGATACTACTACTAACATAAGTAATATGTTTCTAGGAAAAGTAGTCTATCGATTAAATCGGTTCGATTTCGGTTTAAGTTATTCAAATTATAAGACTGATTTGGACAATACAAACCAAATAGGTTTACAAATTGGGACTTTGTTGCCAGGCAAGCATAATATTTATCTTTCAAGTGCGTTATTTCATTTATCAGACACTGTATCAAGTGGCTTTGTATTTAATCAAACCGCAGGAATTCTATTGACAGAAAAAATATGGATCGAAGGCAGTGTAACTCTGGGGAATTTAAAGAACTTTGTGGACTTAAACGGATTATATGTCTATAATTCTTTGGATTCCACAACTTTTCGCACCGGACTTTCACTCTATTATTATCTAAATAAACAACTTACATTATATTCAAATTACACATTCTGTAAAAAAAACATAGTCGATTACGACCTGAATTATACTCAACATTCAATAACAGGAGGAATTATATGGAAATTTTAAAAAAAACAGTATTGATTTTTGCATTTCTAACATTTAATGGGTTGATGGCTTTTTCAATTTCTGATGCAGTAAAGCAGGCTTCAGTATATAAAAGTTACGAATTTGAAAAGGCAAATAACTATACAGCTGCTATCAGCGAATTGAATAAAATTTATGAAGCCGGAGATTATTTTATAAATATACGCTTAGGTTGGTTAAACTATTTGACAAAACAATATTCTGAGTCTATCAAGTTTTACGAAAAAGCAATTGTTTTAAAACCTTATGCCATCGAAGCTAAATTTGGGAAAATCAAGCCTTTGAGTGCTATTGAAGACTGGGAAAAAGTAAAACAACAATACCTTCAAATATTAAAAATAGACCCACAAAACACAGTAGTAAACTATTGGCTGGGGCTTATTTATTACAATAGCAAAGATTATAGTAATGCCGTAAAGCTTTTCGAGAAAGTAGTAAATTTATATCCATTGGATTATGATTCAGTTGTAATGTTGGCATGGACAAAGTTTAATCTTGGAAAGTTGGTTGAAGCAAAAATTCTTTTTAATCAAGCACTCGTACTTCGTCCCAATGATAGTACTGCCAAAAGCGGATTGAAACTTATCAAATAACAATTTATTGTTTGTTACAAATTCTTACCTTCGCTAATATATTATTTTTGTCAACTATTAAATGAATTTTTAATATCTTTGTATTAGTTTTTTTAATTGAAACGATTTGAAAATAACTCAACCTATTGTGATTCACATAATAGATTGAGTTAAATACTTCATAATCAAATTAATATATCATGGCATTCTTTCAAAACTCTGTTACTGAAAGGTATTTAAAAACATTGGATAAGCAACAAATACAAGCTGCTTATTCACTTTTTAAGTCCCATTTCCAAAATGCCATTATTCAAGAAAACATCCGCAATAGTAAGGAAGAGCAATATCAGGAAGGTTTTCTTCGTGACTTATTTGTGTCCATTTTAGGATATACGCTAAATCCAAATGAAAATTTCAATTTAACCACTGAATACAAAAATGTTAAAGATGCCAAAAAGGCCGATGGTGCTATCATAATTTCCGATAAAGTTCTGGCTGTAATTGAACTCAAAGGAACTGATACAACTGACCTTAATAAAATTGAAAATCAGGCGTTTGGCTACAAGAACAATCAACCCAATTGTAAATATATTATCACTTCAAATTTTGAAAAGATACGCTTTTACGTTGATAATGCCATTGAGCATTTGGAATTCAATCTATTTAAACTTACCGAACGAGAATTTGAACTGCTCTACCTTTGTGTATCAAAAGAAAGTATTGAAAAAGGAATTCCCAAAAAGATTAAAGACGAATCACTGAATGAAGAGGATTTGATTACAAAGAACTTATACAAAGATTATTCGCTGTTTAAGAGGGCATTACATCAAAATTTAGTGGAGTTAAACCCTGACTTTGACGAATTATTGCTTTTCAAAAAATCGCAAAAGTTGCTCGACCGTTTTCTATTTCTCTTTTTTGCCGAGGACCGACAATTACTTCCTCCAAATTCAGTTCGATTGGTATTGAGCGATTGGCGGGAATTACAAGATAGAGATGAAAATGTGTCCTTGTATAGCCGATTTAAAAAGTACTTTGGCTATCTAAATACTGGTTTTAAAGGGAAACGCTACGATGTATTTGCTTATAATGGCGGATTATTCAAGCCCGATGAAATACTCGATAATATCAAAATTGATGATGAATTGTTATATTCACACACCATCAAATTATCTGCTTATGACTTTGAAAGTGATGTTGATGTCAATATTCTTGGTCATATTTTTGAGAACTC
>JBBRHJ010000195.1:0-7238 GCA_038222885.1 Bacteroidales bacterium
ATTGTAATAATTACATATTATTACTATTTTTGCAAATCAAAAAACTTAATCAATCATCTACTTAAAATAAAGATACATTATGTTCAAGAAATTATACATTTTCTACCGTGATGGATTTACAAACATGACCGTAGGCAAAACACTTTGGATTATAGCACTGATTAAACTTTTTATCATGTTTGCCATTTTGAAAACCTTCTTTTTCCCCAATTATTTGAATACCAATTTTGATAATGACGAAAGTAAAGCGAACCATGTTCGTCAAGAATTAATTAATAAATCGAATTAATCACTTATAATTAAAAACATTATTATGGAATTATTAGATGCGTCTTTGTTAGGATGGTCTAGGGGGCAATTTGCTCTAACAGCTATGTATCATTGGTTATTCGTACCACTGACCTTAGGTTTAGGTGTAGTTATGGCAGTAATGGAAACCCTTTATTACAGAACTGGCGATGAATCGTGGAAAAAAGCCACCAAGTTTTGGATGACATTATTTGGGGTAAATTTTGCGATTGGAGTTGCTACGGGTATCATCTTAGAGTTTGAATTTGGAACGAATTGGTCCAATTACAGCTGGTTTGTTGGTGATATTTTCGGAGCACCATTGGCTATCGAAGGCATGATGGCCTTCTTTATGGAAGCAACTTTTATTTCCATCATGTTCTTTGGATGGAACAAAGTAAGTAAAAAATTCCATTTAGCTTCTACTTGGTTGACTACAATCGGAGCCACATTATCAGCGTTATGGATTTTAGTGGCCAATGCTTGGATGCAATATCCAATAGGCATGGAATTTAATCCTGACATGACCCGCAACGAAATGATTGACTTTTGGAGCATTTTATTATCACCCGTTGCAATCAATAAATTCTTACACACCGTATTTTCGGGTTGGGTAATGGGTGCATTGTTTGTAATTGGCGTAAGTGCTTGGTTCCTAATTAAAAAACGTGATATTGTATTTGCAATAAGAAGTATTAAGGTAGGTGCAATTTTCGGATTGGTTGCTACCTTATTAATTATCTATACTGGTGATGGTTCTGCCTATCATGTGTCGCAAAAACAGCCTATGAAACTTGCGGTTATGGAAGGACTTTATAAAGGTCAGACCAAAGCAGACTTATTGGTTTTTGGAGTTTTAAATACTGATAAGAAAGCATATAATGATACAGTTGAACCATTTATTTTTAAAATGCCGATTCCAATTCCTGGCTTGTTGTCGTTTTTAGGTTATAGAAGTTTTGATGCTTTTGTTCCTGGAATTAATGACATTATCGATGGAGGTTATACTGTAAAAGATGCAGAAGGCAATGAAAGTATCGCTTTGTCGTTTGGTCAAAAACAAGCACGTGGAAAAGCTGCCATCGAGGCTCTGGCCAATTATCAAAAATCGATGGAAGCAAAGGATACAGTTGCAGCTCAACAATATAAATCCATATTAAAAGAGAATTACTCTCATTTTGGTTACGGATATCTTCAAACTGCAAAAGATTTAATCCCCAATATTCCAATGGTTTTCTATTCCTTCCACATCATGGTAGCGTTGGGAATGTATTTTCTTGCTTTGTTTGTGCTAGTGCTTTTCTTTGTTTATCGCAAGAATATTCAAAATCATAATTGGCTATTGTGGATTGCTCTTCTTAGTATTCCTTTGGGTTATCTAGCGGGCGAGTTAGGCTGGGCAGTAGCCGAAGTAGGCCGTCAACCGTGGGCTATACAGGATGTACTTCCAGTTCAAGCAGCTGTTTCAAGTGTTTCTGCTGGCTCGGTAAAATTAACTTTCTTCCTTTTCTTAATTTTGTTTACTGCACTGTTGGTTGCCGAAGTAAGAATTATGTTAAAACAAATTCAAAAAGGACCAGATGCAGAATAATGAGATTAAGAATTTAAGTACAAATATTTAATACAACAAAACATCTATAATATGTTAACACACTCATTTTTACAGCACTATTGGTGGTTTATTATCTCCTTGTTGGGTGGAATTTTGTCCTTTCTGCTATTTGTGCAAGGAGGTCAATCCATGCTATTTTCTCTTTCGAAAACGGAAGATGAACGTCGCTTGTTAGTCAATGTTCTGGGTAGGAAGTGGGAGTTCACTTTTACAACGCTCGTAACTTTTGGAGGTGCTTTCTTTGCTTCATTCCCCTTGTTCTACTCTACTAGTTTTGGTGGTGCCTATTGGGTTTGGATGGCCATTTTATTTTGCTTTATTATTCAGGCAGTTTCGTATGAATTTCAATCGAAACCAGGCAATGTTTACGGTAAAACCACTTACAGAATATTACTTTTTATCAACGGTTTGTTAGGAACAATTCTACTTGGTGCGGCTATTGCAACTTTTTTCACTGGTTCAGATTTCACTGTGAATAAAGCCAATATTACCTCAATCTCTCAACCAGTAATCAGCCAATGGGGTAATTCATGGCATGGGTTAGAGGCTTTGCTCAATTTACGCAACTGGATGTTAGGATTGGCAGTGTTCTTTTTGGCACGTACTTCTGCATCACTTTACTTTATCAACAGATTGAGTCATCCGGTACTCGAAAAGCGTGCCCGCAAATATGTCATTTACAATGCAATTCCTTTTCTAGTATTCTTTTTGACATTTGTAATCTGGACATTGTTATCTGAAGGTTTTGCAGTAGATCCAAAAACAGCTGTCGTGAGCTTGGAAAAATTCAAATACTTTAATAATTTGATTGAAATGCCTATAGTACTTATATTATTCCTATTGGGAGTTGTAAGTGTACTTTGGGGGATTATTGGGACTGCGTTGTCCGATAAATTCAATAAAGGTATTTGGTTTACAGGTACGGGTACAATTGTAACAGTTTGTAGCTTGTTGTTGATTGCTGGTTATAACAATACCGCATTTTATCCAGCATTACCCAATATTCAAAGTTCTTTGACTATTTTCAATGCATCATCCAGTCAGTTTACGCTTAAAACTATGTTCTATGTTTCATTTATGATTCCTTTTGTGATTGCCTATATATTTTATGCTTGGCGTGCCATGGAAAAGAAACCTACGGACATTGAAGATATAAACAACGATCATCACGCTTATTAAGAATAACTTTTAATAGCTCAAACAATTTACGCCCTTTGTCAATTCATCTTGACAAAGGGCGTATTCTTTTATACTGAAATCTTAGGATTGATTAAAAAACTACTTCAATAGAATATGCAGGTAGTGTCATATTAATTTTCTGATTGTTTAAATTAAAACTATTTCCAAAAACAGCTTTCAGATTAGTTTTATTCAAATGCTCTGGCAATAAAACTTCAAAACTTTGACTTTTCGGAGAGTTATTTAGTAAAATAATTGCTTGTTTATCAAAGTATTTACGCGCATAAACCCAAGATGTAGCAGTTGTTTGCAGGTTGATAAAATCGCCATAAACCAACACTGGATTATCTTTTCGTAAATATGCCAATGTACTTATTTGATTCCGCAATTTAATCTCGCGATTATTAAGTCCATCGAATTTCATCATTCTGCGTGAATCGGGATCGTTACCACCCGTCAGACCAATTTCATCGCCATAATATAGTACAGGAACTCCGGGAATAGTGAGGTTAAAGGCATGAAACAACAAGAATTTATCGTAAGCGGTGGAATCAGTTATTCCAATTTCCCTTTGCCAGCCAGTGGCTTTGGCGTCCTCACCAAACTTTAAATCGCCTGAAGCATAAGCCATAAATCGTGCTTTATCGTGATTGCCTGAAATATAACCCATCAAGTTATGATTTCCATAAATATAAAGACTTGAACTCAACACTTGTTGCACTTTTTGTAAATCGCCCCCTCCCACTCCTGCAAAAGTAGTGTTGGCAATATCATATACATTGAAATCGAACTGACCATCAAGCATACCCGTAGTTAAATAGCTCGCGATTAATTTGGGACTTCCGTAAGTTTCACCTATTTGATAAGGCGCTCGTCCACCAAATTGTTTCTTTAATTTCAAAGTCAATGTTCTCCAAAATTCTTCATTGATATGCTTGCAGGCATCGTGGCGAAAACCGTCCAACTTAAATTCCGTCATCCAATAAAGAGCAGAATCCGTCATCATATCTACAACTTTTGGATTTGAAAAATCGAGCGAAGGCATAAATGTATCGAACCAAGTAGTTAGTCGCTGCTCATCCCATTTTTCTACATTCATAGTTCCATCGGGCAAATACAGCGATGTAGCATACTCTGGGTGTTGCTTATAAAGTGGATGTTGCTCATGCACATGATTAGCTACATAGTCTAACAAAACATTGATTTCGTGTTTATGTGCATTAACTACAACTTGCTTTAATTCCTGATTTGTACCAAAACGAGTTTCAACCTGTGATGAGGAAATAGGCCAATAGCCATGATAGCCCGAAAACTTAGTTTTCATAGGGGCATAATAGCCATAAGGTTCAGTTGGATTTTGACTCAATGGTGAAACCCACAATGTATTAAACCCAAGTTTTTCAAAATATCCATTTTCAATTTCTTGTTGTAAACCGGCCAAATCACCTCCCCAATAATCTACTTTCGGATTTACATCAGGACGATTGAGTGGACGATCGTTGGCTATATTTCCGTTTTTGAAACGATCCACCAATAAAAAGTACATAATTTGTGCTTGTCTATCGTTGCGAGTAATCTGCTTTGCATCAGTGAGTACTTCTCCGTTGTTCAATGGTATCAGAATATCATTACTCACTCCCAATTTATTACTTGCCCAAACCCTTATAAAAGAACGCTCAACATCCTTTGCATCACTTGGAATGTCGATCATTATTTTCCCTGACTTGATTTTGATAAAGTTTTGGGGTAATAATCGATTTTGCCAATATGCAAAAACAGAATTTGCTTGATTTTGTACGGTCAAAGTAATACTATGTTGGGAAAAATTGTCGGTTAATAACACTGGAAACGAATCATTTTTACCTGCTATTTGAAGGATAGAATTAAATTTACCAAATCCGTTATCTACTTTGTCAGGATTACTTGCATCGTGATTTTGATCACCATCAATAAGTAATTGATACAGATAAGAACCAGGACTTAATCTAAGTTTGATTTCAAATTGATTATTCATCAATTGTAAATCGGGGGTTCTCGAAGGTGTCCAGTCATTCATCTGACCAGCAATCTGAACCCGATTAGGATACTTATTCGACACCAATAAAGGATTGTAGATGAAAACATAATCTGTTTTGTCCGATTTACGGCAAGGTACAGAATAGGCAAACCCTTTAATCCAGATTTTTAAATCAACAAACTGTTCAATAGAATCATCTACATCTAAGAATGCATTCAATTTATCCTTTGAAAGTGTAATGACAACCATGTTTGATGAAGAAGTAACAGAATCAATCTCAGCAGGATGTAAAATAAAATCTTGAAGAAAAAGCTTGTTTTGTCCGATTTCGAGCGTAAGCAAACTATTCAAGTTCAGGTTGTCGGGTGAGTCAACTGGTTGATTTAAGCTTGACTGACAGGCAATCAAAAAAGCAAGTAGCGGAAATAATAGATTTCTAATTTTCATTTGAGTATATTAATTGATATAATTTCGTTCAACTTACAAATTAAATCAAATAATCGTGGATTATAGTCAACACTATTAGATATGATTTAGATTATTACCGCAAACGATTTCAGGAAAGGGAAACGTTTGGTGTTTCGGGTTCAGTGTTTAGCGTTTTAGCGTTTAGGGTTTAGCGTTTTAGTGTTTGGTGTTTGGCGTTTGGC
The DNA here is from genome assembly GCA_038222885.1 of Bacteroidales bacterium. Lineage (GTDB taxonomy): Bacteria > Bacteroidota > Bacteroidia > Bacteroidales > Paludibacteraceae > Paludibacter. The sequence continues at coordinate 5,747 of JBBRHJ010000195.1, forward strand.
GTTTGGCGTTTGGTGTTTGGCGTTTAGTGTTTAGTGTTTGGTGTTTGGCCTTTAGTGTTTAGTGTTATCTCCGTTTGCTTTTTGCATTTTGTAAGGTTTACTTCTCATGATAGTTGTTTCTGGGTTAAGAAATCCTATCTCTATTTTTTTAATGAATTTTAGATTTTCTGGCAAATTATCCTTTCGAACAAGTTGCTTGTCTTCTTTCATCACAACATCCAACGTCTAATGAAGTTTATTTTCAATTGTATCGTCCTGAAATTTGTTTAAAGTTTTTTGTTGATTGTCTTAGACGTGCAAGATGTAATCCGTATTCTATTCAACAATCTTTTGGGCAAAATTCTTCTGAAAACCCATTGCATCGATGGTAACAATACAACCTTAAACACCAATCAGTATTAACTTTGATTATTCTTCGGGAGCCTTTTAAAAGAGTTAAACAGTGTCTAAATAAGCCTGAGTCAGGAATGTATAATATTATTTATATAACAGACAGTCTGTCATAATAAAACAAAAATAATCATTTTATCATTTAATGTGAAATTTTAAATGCTTAATCCTTGGAAATGCGGTGAATAAATGAGTATTTTCTCATTTGTTTTTTGTATATTTGTATGTTTTTTCGGAATATAAAAAGCGGGAAAATCATAGATTCTTATTTGAACAAGCAATATAAAGTAACTAACAGAATTTCAATATAATAGACAATGAGCGAAGAAGAAAGAGCATTAGCAAGTGCTGATTATGGTGCAAGCAGCATTCAGGTATTAGAAGGATTAGAAGCAGTACGTAAACGTCCGGCCATGTATATTGGCGATATTGGCGTAAAGGGTTTGCATCACTTGGTATACGAAGTGGTCGATAATTCAATAGATGAAGCCTTGGCAGGTCATTGCGATACGATAACTGTAACTATCAACGAAAATAATTCTGTAACTGTTGTTGATAATGGTCGCGGAATTCCGGTTGATATGCACGAAAAAGAAGGCAGATCGGCTTTGGAAGTAGTAATGACTGTACTCCACGCAGGTGGTAAATTTGATAAGGACAGTTATAAAGTTTCAGGTGGTTTACACGGAGTTGGTGTTTCGTGCGTGAACGCGCTTTCGTCATTGTTACATGTAGAGGTTTCCAGAAATGGTAAATTGTATATGCAAGAATACAAATGTGGATTTCCACAATCTCCTGTTGCAGAAATTGGAACTTCATTAACGAATGGCACTTCTGTAACTTTTCTACCAGATGCCAGTATTTTTATCGAATCAGTATATAAATTTGATATTTTAGCCAACAGACTTCGTGAACTTGCTTACTTAAATGCAGGTCTCACCTTGACTTTGACCGATAAAAGAACAATTCACGAAGATGGAACTTTCCGCAGCGAACTATTTCATTCCAAAGAAGGCTTGAAGGAATTTGTAGAATATATTGACGAAGCTCGCGAAAAACTAATCGACAGCGTGATTCACATCAATACTGAAAAAAATGGTAC
>JBBRHJ010000196.1:0-7225 GCA_038222885.1 Bacteroidales bacterium
TGGAAATTCAATGGAAATAAAATTGCCCGCTAAAGGTTTTTACAGCATTCAAGTTGGAAATAACAACGAAGCTAAAGCAATTAAAATTCTAAATCAATTTTAAAAGGAATAGCAACATGAAAATACAACTAACAACAAAAAGAAGCTACATTTCTCCTAAAATCGAAAAAATAGTACTTGATAATGAGATATCCCTTGCCTTAGAGTCATTGGGAGATCCGGGAGAACCTGGTGTTACTTTGTACAAAGCGCCAGAACATTTTAATACAAATCCATACAACTACAGTTGAAAACTGTCCAAATTCTCGAAATGCTTTCCCAAATTAATTGCAACAACCACGAAACTGCAATTTATGGAAGAATCAGTTCGAAAAGATGAAAAAACAAAGTAACTTTTCACATAATCACTTATTAATTCTCTAATTATTAATTAAATATTTAAATATCATGAAAACAAAAATTACATTTCTGACAACTTTATTACTAATTGTCACAACAGCGTTGTTTGCACAAACAACTTATACAGTATCTTCTAATGCCGATGCTGGAGCAGGAACTTTACGTCAGTTAATTACTGACGCTGTATCGGGTGACAGCATTGTCATCCCTGCAGACTATACTATAGTGATCGCAACTGAAATAGCCATTGTCAAGAACCTTAAAATAAACGGTCAAGGCGCAACGGTAAAAGTAACAACTCCCGGTGTTTCCACTTTGCGTATATTTAAAATTGGTGATACAACAAATTCATATATCGTTTCGCTCGAAAATCTCATTTTAAGAGGAGGAAATGTGGCGGCTGCAACTCCCGCTTATGGCGGTGCAATATATGTTGAAAGAAATCTGGTCTTTTCTACGAAAAATTGTACAGTGACTGATGGAAAAGGAACTTATGGTGGAGGGCTTTTTATAAATAACGCAACAGGAATGACAACAACGATAGACGGTTGTATTTTCACCAATAACTCGGCAACTACCAGCAATGGTGGAGCCGTTGCACTTAAAGGAACGGGAGTCGTAAAGAACAGTTATTTTGAAGCTAACAAAGCTGGAGGTGGAGGTTCAGCTATCATAACTTACAATCAGGCAACTATTTATAATTGCGTATTTAAAAGCAATGAAGCTTCCGGTACTTATGGAGGTGCAATATCAAACAATAACACTACTGCAGGTAGTACGACAATTTTGAATAATTGTTCATTTATTTCTAATAAATCAACGGGAGCAAATAGTGCCGGAGCGTATGTCAATGTAAATAATAAAAACGAGGTTGCATTTATGACCAACTGTACTTTTTATGATAACAGTGGTACTGTGGCTGGTGCAATATGGAACCGGGTTGGCTATCTGACCATGGCCAATTGTACTTTGTCGGGAAATATATCTTCCACTACTGCCGGAGGTGCTTTGGCATATTTACATACTACAGTCCCCAGCGGTGGTAATCATGATAGGTTTTCACAAACACTTTTGGTAAATAATATATTTGCCTATAATTATAATTCTGCAGGCAAAATGGATATTGCACCTTATGTTGGAGCAAATGAAGGAACTGCTGATGCAGGAACAGGTGTAACTGGTCCAAATAATATCGTTACAACTACCAATGGAACCCTCATTAGTTTAAGTACACCTGTTACTTTTGCTTACGATGTTGATCCAACCAATGATTCAGCTTTATTTATAAGTTACAATACGAATATAAATAGTCAGAAGATTCCGACCTTTGACAATGTAAGTAATACAATTCCGTTGTTGCCAACAAGTGTTGCTATCGGTGCAGGTATTCCAAGTTATGGCGATCCTGAGTTGGTGCCGGGTCTTGATCAACGTGGAAAAGTAAGAAGTAATCCTCCTTCGGTAGGTTCTTATGAATTTACGTCAAGTGATGTAACTGGTTTAACTGCAACGAAAGAGCTTAACTCGATAAAATATCAGAATCCTGCTAGTGGAAAGTTGAATATCTACAGTGCTGAAAAAATTAATCGAGTTGAAATAATTGGTCTGACTGGAAAGCTTATACTTTCAGAGCTAAGTCCAAAGACGAGTGTTTCATTGGCGAATATTCCTGCCAATATCTATATTATCCGTTTTGAAACAGTGAAGGGAATTACCTACGGGAAACTATTCGTAAAATAAAAATCATGAAACAATATCAGTTGAAACTTATAAAAGCTGTACTCATCCTATTGATTTCAGTTGTATTTACAACTATTTCCGCTCAAAAAAACAAGGTCAGTGATCCGTTTTTTAAAGAGCCATACTCTGTAAATGTAACAACTGTGACTGATAAATGGATTCATGTTCTGAATCCGACAATTGTCAGCGGAGAAATTAGTCGAGTGAAACAATATGGATTTGCTGACAGTATCATGTATTGCAAAGCAAGTTATAAAGTAACATCTTCGACTAACCGGAGCGCTTGTTATATTACCCAACGCGTAACAGGATTGACAAACAAGAAATACAGAGTTAGTTTCTGGGTAAATATGTGCACAAAATCAGCATATCTTACATCAGAAGTAATGTATTATAATGAGTCCATGGCAAGTGAAACCGGTACACATGCCGGTACCTTGATTTTACAAACAAATTCAACAACTACAGCAAATTACTTAGTTCCTGATAATTGGACGCATTATACCTATGATGTAGATATGACTGGTGTAACCGATTTAAAGCGACTTCAAACCGTTCGGCTTTCATTTTTTCCAAATTGTAACACGGCTACAACTCAGGCTCGCGAATGTCAATACTTCATTTCTGAACCGAAAATTTACGAAATTACCGATGTACAGAAAGAAAATATTGCAGATGGGGGATTTGACAGTTGGAATATATCCGGATGGCCTGTAGCAGAAAACAATTGGAATGTAAACGAAGCGAACACGGACTGGATTAAACGTGCGCCAGGACATAGAGATGCTGATTTTGGCTTTGTTGCAAATACACTTTCAGACAACAGTGGTTCGTTTATTGAAACTGCAGGTGAAATAGTCAAAATTCCAACATCTACCGTTAGATTAAGCTTTTATGCACGTGCAGAAAACGCAAACGCAGAGATAGGGATTCGTATGAAAAAACTTGCAGAAACTAAAACGATTCAGCTCACAGATGAGTGGAAACGGTATGAAGTAGATTTTGATTATAGTCAGGTGAATGAAGCTCTTCCGTTGAACGATGCACTACAAATCCAATTTATCAAAGCTAACCGTTATTATATTGATGAATGTTGGATGGAGCAACTAGTTACAGATCAAACTGGAATTTCAAACATTTCGACTCCCGACTTCCGTGTATATCAGCAAGCATCAAAAGTCATCGTTGACGGTGGTGTTGGATATTTGCAAGTATTTAACACACTTGGAATTAATATGTATTCCCTGCAAAAAAACGATGCTGCTAAAACAGAGCTAAATATTGCTGTACCTGGTTTATATTTTGTAAGCTTAGTGAACAAGGACAAACGTACTCCAGTACAAAAAATAATTGTAAAATAAGGAAAATATGAAACATAACTTGCTAAAAAAGAGTTTTTTATGTATACTGACATTGCTCAGCACAACCGCAGCTTTTGGTCAATATACATTAACCGATATTAATCACATTATTGGTTTTGGACAATCATTATCGCTTGGTTCAGTTGACACCTGTATTGTTACAAAAAGTCAGAAGTATAATAGTTTAATGTTCAGCAAAGAACTTAGAACCTACGATTATGCTACTACTGATTTCAGTTCTGTAACTTTTGTTCCATTAATTGAAGAAATCTGGCCTAATCGCATGAATTATGCCGAAAGCCCTTATAGCGGGATGTCGGAAATGCTGATTGAAAGCCTGATAAAAGATAGTAAGTTCAATTCAGCAAATAATGCTTTTTTCTTTCATGCTTGCGGTAAAGGTGGCACTTCCATACTTGGTTTAAACAAAGGAACTACAACCACTCAAACATTCGATTATTTAGAGCGGGGTGTGAATCGGGCAAAAGCCTTAGCAGTTGCACAAGGAAAAAATTATAAAGTTCCTTGTTTCACTTGGATTCATGGAGAACAAGATGTGGTCACTTATATGCCTCCGAATCAATACGTTGATTTACTTAAACAGTTGCAAATAGATGTTGAAACTGTTGCTAAAACAGCAAGTGGTCAATCGGAATCCGTGCCTTGCGTACTGTCTCAAACGGCTTCTTTTAATCGTTACCATATTTTGAGGAGCGATACATACAAAGATAGCTTACCCAATTACAAAATTTCAAATGCTGTATATCATCTTGCGTTGGAAAAACCAACAAAATTTATTTTTGCCACGACCATGTATCCGTTCATTTACGGTCCGGATAATGTACATCTCACTGCAGAATCGTCCAAGTTGGTCGGTGCCTATTTTGGGTATGCAATAAAAAAAGGGGTGGTTGATGGAGAAACGATGTTGCCGATTCATCCTATTCAATTTACTGCTACGGGAAATGAGCTGATTGTCAAATTCTATGTTCCGGTCAAGCCCTTAGCGTTAGATACTAAACAAGTTCGCTTTATTGACAATTATGGATTTAATATCTATCATGCTAGCAATGAGATTTCTATCCAAAAAGTAGAATTAATCAGTGATGACGAAATTAAATTTACCTGTTCGCAAGCCATTCAAAGCGGAGATATTCTTACTTATGCCATTAATGCCTACGGAAACCCGCTTTCTGGTGGATTCACGACTGGAGCACTTAAAGGTACTCGCGGTAATCTCCGCGATAGCAGAGGAGAAACCGTCACTTTCACCATTGGTCGCACTGTTCATAAATTGCATAATTGGTGTCCAATTTTCAGGGAAAATATCAATTTATAATATCAACTAATAAGAAGGGTTTCATGGTATTTTATAGTTTTCACCATTAACTGTTCTCATAAAATATCATGCTTAAAAAAATATTCTCGTTCTATAAAAAGTCCAGCCCATCAGAACCTTATTCTGGAGATGAGGCTTCTCAACAAAAGTACTATAATCGATTGCGTTGGTCGAGTTTCTTATCGGGTACTGTTGGATATAGCCTGTATTACGTATGTCGCACCAGTCTGAATGTGGTTAAAAAACCCATTATGGATAGTGGCGTTTTGGGTGCACGTGAGTTGGGAATTATTGGTTCAGCACTACTTTTTTCGTATGCCATTGGAAAATTTGTGAATAGTTTTCTTGCCGATCATTCCAATATTAAGCGATTTATGGCAACTGGTCTTATTATCTCAGCTGTTGCTAACTTGAGTATTGGGTTATTGGGATTCTCTCATACAGGGTCACTTTCAATCACTTCTTTTTTGTTTTTTGTCCTTTTTGCAGTTTTGTGGGGTGTGAATGGATGGGCTCAATCTATGGGTGCAGGTCCTGCTATTATTGCTCTTTCGCGTTGGTTCCCTTTAAAAGTACGAGGTACGTTTTATGGATTTTTTAGTGCCAGTCATAATTTAGGAGAGTTTTTATCTTTTATTTTTGTTGGAACCGTTGTAGGTATTGTCGGATGGCAATGGGGTTTTGTCAGCTCAGCTATAGCTGGAATGGTAGGTGTGGTAGTTATCGCCATTTTCTTGCATGATACTCCGGAGAGCAAAGGTTTACCTCCTGTAGAAATCCTATCAAAAGAGATAGAGGAAACTTTAGAAAATGAGAAAAAATCAGTTTCTAAAACTCAATTGTCTGTATTATCCAATCCCTATGTCTGGATTTTGGCTTTCTCAAGTGCTTTTATGTATGTAAGTCGTTATGCAGTAAATAGTTGGGGCGTACTATTCCTACAGGAATCTAAGGGTTTTTCATTAGCAACAGCAACTCAAGTCATTTCAATAAATGCACTATTCGGAGTTATCGGAACTGTTTTTTCTGGTTGGTTCTCCGACAAGTTTTTCAAAGGCAAACGAAATCAGATGGCACTTATATTTGGAGTATTAAATACAGTGGCATTATGTCTATTCATTTACGGCGGAAATAGTCTGTTTATGAATATTCTAAGCATGATTTTGTTTGGTCTTGCCATGGGGATATTGATTTGTTTCCTCGGTGGGCTGATGGCTGTTGATATTGTTCCCCGTAATGCAAGCGGAGCTGCATTGGGAATTGTAGGAGTTTTTAGTTATATGGGAGCTGGTATTCAGGATATATTGAGTGGTTATCTTATAGAATCTAGAAAAGTCATTCATCACGGAGTTACCGTCTATAATTTTGATATGGCAGCCAAATTTTGGATTGGAGCGTCTATATTGTCTTTTGTTCTAGCTTTGTTTGTTTGGAATGCAGATAAAAGGAAAATACTAACAAATACAGGTGAAAAGTCTTGATACCTCATATCATTCATTTAAATTTATTGAAAAAAATAATATCCTAATTTTGATTAAAATCTTTGTTCAATTTATATAAAAGCACAACTAATGAATGAAAATAATGAATCTTCTCCAGAGAAAATTTGCTCAAATAATGCTGAACTAACATTACAAATATGTAAAAACTGGATAGACGATTTCAATATGGAATTTGGTAAATCAACCTGCTTTTGTTGTATTTGTCACGAATCCTTTTTAGGATATAAACATCGAGTAATCTGTAAAGAATGTGGATTTAAACTTTCGCATGAAGAAATTTAATTTGGAGTTTTTTAAGAGAAATATATTTTTCAGCCTGATGTCCTTTATTTTAGGTGTAAAAAAAAATTAGAAAGAATGTTTGATAATCTCAGACATTCTTTTTTTTTGTTAATATTTAACGGTCAGGTTATGCCAAATGAATTATTATTTCTGTCCAAAGTCAGCTTTGGTATAATGCCGATTGAAAATTCCGCTTGCGGAAGGCATAGAGGATTAACAGTACAATTAGACGAAGTCGACATTCGACTGAATTATTTCTGCAATCGGTATTACACCTGAAAACAATTTACAGGTAACTCCTAAAGGTAATCCACTACCAAAAGTACTACTAACCTATAATTGCCGGCTTTCACTGTTTTTGCGTCCTTAAATAACAATAAAAAGATTTGCCCAAACCTTACTTCAACAAAACGAAATCTTAATAAATAGTTGTTATTCTTAAAAAGGCTAATATAGTCGATTGAATTATAGTACCTTTGTTGAATAAGGAAAATAATGATTATCTCCTTTATTTTCAAAGAATTAAAAATTATTAGAAAAAGAGAATTTTAAATTTTATAAACTATTTAAATTGGTGCATGTTTATATTTTAATGCACTTAT
>JBBRHJ010000197.1:0-7200 GCA_038222885.1 Bacteroidales bacterium
CAGTTCACATGGTACAATGGTAGCACAAATGCAGTAAAGGCAACAAGTGAAGTTATTGTTTCAAACTGGGTTATGAATGCTGTTGATTATGTTGTATTCAACAAATCTCCTTATGTAGTTCACAATTCAGTAAACGGTTTCACCTGGGGAAGTGATGACCTTATTTACATGTACGATTTGAATGGAAATACCTTGACGAGTAGAATGAAGCTATGTGAACCTGGTTTATATGGACCAAAAGCTTTAGGTGGCCAAAATGGAAATTCAACTGGTGATGTTACGTTCAGAGTTTCGCCCGATGGTTATTACTTATATGTTTACTTTATGTTTACTGACGGTTACGTTGTTTGCGTTCAGTTCGACTGTATAAGTATGTAGAAAATAGATATACCCTGTGCAAAATGCACAGGGTATTTTAAAACAAATTAGAATAATATGAACATTAAAACTAAAATTTCAACTCTCTTTATTTGTGGATTGATGTCATTGCTTGTTATTTCATGCGATAAAACTCCTAAGGATTATTGGCCAGATGGTAAGGATAACAATGGCAATGTAATCACGAATAATAAAGACAAGCCTATCTTTATCTGGATAGATGCTGCGGCTAACTTTCCGGATTTTGCAAATAGCAAAGAAAATATTGCACGAGATTTGAAATTAGCAAAAGATGCTGGTTTCACAGATGTAGTAGTAGATATTAGGCCAACCAATGGTGATATACTATTTAAATCTACTGTTGCAGGATCACAACAAGTTGAATGGCTGGCTGCTTGGATTAATGGGGTTTATGGCAAAGTGACCCGCACTGCCACATTCGATTATTTGCAAGAGTTTATAGACAGAGGTCATGAATTGGGTCTGAAAGTACATGCTGGATTTAATACGATGGCTAGTGGACAAGGCAACTCATTGGGTAGTCAAGGATTGCTATACAGAGATGCAAGTAAAAGAGATTGGGCAACCACACAAAACACACTATCTGGCTTATCCAATACAATGGATCGGGCTACGGGAACAAAGTTCTTTAATCCTAATAATGAGAATGTTCAAAATTACATCATTGGTCTATTAAAAGATCTTGCAAAGTATAACCTCGACGGAATTATTTTAGATAGAGGTCGTTTTGATGGCATCGATTCTGACTTCTCTGAAAGCACTCGCAAAAAATTTGAGACTTATCTTGGAGGTGTTAATATCCAAAACTTTCCTGACGATATCCTACCTCCAGGAATTACTATGGGTAAAGTTATAGAATTGGTCAATGCAGGTACAACTCCAAAATATTTCAAACAATGGTTAGAATTTAGAGCAAAGACAATATATGACTTTATGGAAAAAGCCCGGAATGCAGTAAAAGCAACAAATTCTAAAGTGAAATTCGGGGTATATGTTGGTGGATGGTATTCATCTTACTATGAAAATGGAGTGAACTGGGCCAGCAAAACTTACAATACATCTGCATATTATAGCAAATGGGCTACACCAAAATACAAAGACTTTGGCTATGCCGCATTGATGGATATTACTCTGATTGGTGCTTATGCCAATCCTGGAAATGTTTACGGAGCAAATGAATGGACTATGCAAGGATTTAGCAAATTGGCTAAAGATAAAATTAAAAATGACTCACAAGTCTCAGCAGGGCCAGACGTAGGTAATTGGGATGCTGCCAATAGCTACACAGATGCTCAGGAAAATCAGGCTATCGTAAATTCAGTGAAAACATGTATGGACGAATGTGACGGATACTTCTTATTTGATATGATACATTTGAAAATGGCCAATCAATGGCAATACGCCAAAGAAGGAATTAGACTTGCAATTAAATAAAGACAAGTCAAAATTGTAAATACTTTTCTATTTTACTTATTTGCAATTCTTTGTTTAGCACAAAGAATTGCAGATAAAGTAACTTTTCATCAAATCAATTTCGAAAGTATGAATCAGTCATTATTTAAAAAACTAAGTTTATTTACGTTACTACTTCTTTCGGCAAGTTTAGTTGCACAAGTAAGTATTATCGCACATCGTGGAGCTTCGGCTAATGCCTTGGAGAATAGCTTATCTGCTTTCAAAAAAGCTTATGAACTGAATGCCGATGCTATTGAACTTGATATCTGGCGAACCACCGACGATTCATTGGTTGTGATTCACGACAGAACCACTGGACGAACCGCTGACAAAGATCTTATTGTTCCAGAATCGTCAGCCACCCAATTAAGAAAAATCAAACTTAATAACGGTGAAAGAATTCCTTATTTGCAAGAAGTATTGAAAACTCTTCCAGTAGGAAAGAAAATAGTTATTGAAATTAAATGCTGCTGGGAGAAAGGAGAGGCTGGAAATGTATTCCCCATGCTGAAACGTATTCTGATAAACAGTGGCCGACTGAAAGATGCCATTATCATTGCTTTTAATCCTGAAACATTGGCTGCTGCTAAGAAACAACTTCCCAATAACAAATGCTATTGGCTCACCTATCAAAAAGATCAAGACAATCAATTGATTGAAACTTGCAAAAAATACAATTTTGATGGTTTGAATGTTAACTACGGCATCCTTACCGATAGTTTATCCATCAAATGCAAAAAGAATAATCTCGACTTATTAGTTTGGACAGTAGATAAACCTGAATCCGCTTTGTTCGCACATTTGAACAATAAGGTCGTTGGAATCACTACCAATAAACCTGATCTGATTCGAGACATCTTGTCTAAAAACAATTACGAATCAACTTATTACGGACAGAAACGATCCATTCATGAAATGATTCCATCAGGAGCTGGTGAAACCATCTTCTTGGGTAATAGCATTACTGATATAGGCGAATGGTCAGATTTCTTCCAAACTATCAAAGTAAAAAATCGGGGCATTTCTGGCGATATGACCTTGGGAGTTTTGGCTCGTTTGGATAAAATACTAATCGGAAAACCTGCAAAGATATTTTTAATGATAGGCATTAACGACATAGCCAATAACAATCCTGATTCAATTATTCTGCACAATTACCGAATGATAGTTGACAAAATTAAGACTGAAAGTCCCGACACAAAACTGTTTATTCAAAGCATATTACCAACAAATAATACTTTTACGCAGTTTGCTCGTCATCAAAATAAAACAGAGCATATCTTATTTATCAACAACAAATTAAAAGAGCTGTGTGCTGATAAAAAGCTCACTTACATTGATGTTTTTTCATCCTTAGCTGATGAGAATAACAATTTGAAATCAATTTATACCAACGATGGCTTACATTTAATGGCTGAGGGATATAAGGCTTGGATAGAAATTCTAAAACCATTTATCAATGAGCCACAAGCTCCAAAGTCAAAATTTGAGGGTCCATATTACATTACTCGTTTAAAAGCACATCGTGCTGAAACAATTGCTCCAAACAGTATAATATTTATTGGAAACAGTATCACCGAGCAAGGTTGGTGGAATCTGCTTTTCAAGAGCAAAAACATTGTAAACCGAGGAATCGGGGGTGATAATACTTATGGCATATTAAATCGTCTACCTGAAATTATGGAAACAAAACCATCCAAAGTCTTTTTGATGGATGGGATTAACGACATTACTGCTGGACGAAGTATAGAGGAAATTGGAGGAAATATTGTAAAAATGATAGAAATATGCCGAACAATTAGTCCTTCAACAACTCTTTATATCCAAAATGTATTACCGCTTAACTACGATTGCTTAGCTTATGATGGATTGAGAGGTAAAAATACGGAGGTTGTCAAGCTAAATGCAAAATTGAAAGAAATTTGTGTTGAAAACAATGTCATTTTCGTGGATATTGCATCACTTGTTAGCGACGATTCAGGTCAGTTGAAAGCTACATTAACAAAGGATGGTATTCATTTACAGCCAGAAGCTTACCAACTTTGGGCAGCTTATCTGAAAAAAATGAGATACATTAAATGATATTCTAAATTTAAAATAATCAACTACAATATTAAAAAATCATGAGAAAATTTCCTTTTTATCTGGTACTTGCACTGGCACTTTTGGTTGCTGGAAGTACATTCGCACAAAAAAAAAATAGCAAGAAACCTGCTTTGATGTGGTTCGATGGTGAAGCTAATTTCCGAACATTGAGTCAGAAGGACTCTATCGATTATTATTTAAAAAAGACAAAAAAACTAGGTTTTACACATGCTGTATTGGATGTTCGTCCCATTACAGGTGAAGTGATGTATAAAAGCCAGTATGCTCCTCAAATGAATGAGTGGGAGGGTTATATTCGCCCCGCCGATTTTGATATGGTCGCTTATTTTATAAAAAAAGCACACTGTTTCGGCTTAGAAGTTCATGCTTCATTGAATGTGTTTGTTGCTGGTCATAACTTCTTCGATCGTGGTGTAGCGTATACCGATCATCCTGAATGGGCTTCGATGGTTTATACGCACGATAAAGGCATTATTTCTATTATGGATCAGAAACATAAGTATTCGGCCATGGTGAATCCAATTCTTCCTGATTATCAAAAGTACATGCTTAATATTTTGACAGAATTTGTTACAAAATATCCAAAAATTGATGGTCTAATTCTAGACCGCGTTCGTTACGATGGTCTTAGTGCTGATTTCTCTGACTACTCTCGTATTAAATTCGAAGAATACATCGGTCAGAAAATTGCAAAATTTCCAGAAGATATTTATGAATGGAAATACAACTCCAAAGGCGAAGTATATCCTGAACGCGGAAAACATTTTCTGAAATGGATAGAGTGGAGAACAAAAAACATCTACGATTTCATGGTATTGGCTCGTAAAACGGTTAAAGATGCCAATAAGAAAGTTTCATTTGGAACCTATACAGGTGCTTGGTATCCAAGTTATTATGAAGTAGGAGTTAACTGGGCAAGCAAAAATTATGATCCAAGTAAGGAATTTGATTGGGCAACTCCCGAATATAAGAACTATGCCTATATGGAATTATTGGATCTTTATACCACAGGTAATTATTATACGAATATTTCGATGGAAGATTATTTGAAAAATAATAATTTAGTAAAAAATGAAACTGATAGCAAAGCACATTCTGGCACCTGGTATTGTGTAGAAGGTTCATGTGATAAGATTCGCGGCATCGTAGACGGACATCCTTTCTATGGTGGTATTTTGGTAGATCAGTTCTACAAAAACCCCAGTGATTTAACCCGAACTATCGAAATGAATCTAAAAAAATCAGATGGTTTAATGGTATTCGATATCGTTCACATTATACGCAAAAACCTTTGGAACGAAGTAGAAGAAGGAATGCGCCTCGGGGGTAATTTGCCTGCAAAAAAGTAAAACATAGTTAAGCAAGACTTAATTGTGGTTGTTAGTGTTTAGTTGTTAGTTAGGTAGTATAAGGACGTAAGAATCCATATACTACCTTTCATAGAAATAGTACAAATAGTGTTTATCAATGAAAAAACTAAGTATAATCATATTATTTTGTGGGATTTTCAGTCCCAACCCTGTCTTCAGTGCGAAGCCAAGTTTAAAATTCAATTCTAATGGAGATTTTAAAGTCGTTCAGTTTACTGATACGCATATTATGGATAAAATTGAAACTTCAAAGCCAGTTTTTGATTTAATAAGAACCGTAATTGAATCTGAAAAACCAGATCTTGTCGTTTTTACTGGCGATGTGGTATTACAAAACAATCCAAAAGAAAAATGGGACTCTATAAACAATATTTTGTCAGCACAGAAGCTCCCATGGATTGTTGTTTATGGTAATCACGAATATGATTACGATACCAAACCTCCACAAATTACACAAATATTGATGCAATATCCACGTTGTCTAAACACCAATACAAAAAATGTGGACGGAGAAACAAATTTTGTATTACCCATACTCGATAATAACAAAAAAACAGCTGCGTTGATTTACTGTTTCGACTCGCATAGTTATAGTAAAGTGAAAGGGATAAAAGGTTATGGATGGATTCAGCTTTCGCAATTAAATTGGTACCGTCAACAAAGTGCTGATTACACCCGTAAAAACAATAACACGCCACTTCCTGCACTTGCTTTTCTCCACATTCCATTACCTGAATACCGCGAAATGGCCGATGCCAAAAATGCGAAACTGATTGGTATAAAAAACGAAAAAGTTGCATCAGGAGCTTTGAACTCAGGATTATTTGCTCAATTAATTGCTGGTGGAGATGTGATGGGAGTCTTATGTGGACACGACCACAACAATGATTATATTGGCAAATATCAAGGCATTGCGCTTGGTTATGGAAGGTTTGGAATTTCCACTCCTTGTTGGTATAAAAACATGACTGCCGGAGCGCGAGTAATTGTACTTAAACAAGGCAAACGGAGTTTCGACACTTGGATAAATACATTTGGACAAACTGAATATAAATGTACTTTCCCAGATTCGTTTTCGATCGACAATTAAAATTATTCAGAACTAATTTGCATCTAATAAACAGACATTGGCGGTTAAATAATTTATACAAGTGTCAGAAAGTCTATCGCAAAAAATTAAGTTCAACTATTGTAAGGAGTTAATCCTCTTTTTGATGTTTCTTTTTTTATATTAACATTCTGCACCGACCGAAAAGCACTAGAGTATTTATTTTGGGAAAAAACCTCCCATGTAAATATAGATATATTTCCAATATCTTCTTACTTTTATTCTAAGAATAATCCTGTTTTGACTTGGCTCCACCCAAAATAAAGTGAGATACAGTTCATATTATTTGAATTTATCTTGTACCTCCACATAGTAAAAAAAACATATTGAACCACCCAGACATATAGCTCTAAATTTATTCATATAGATTTACTTATAGCTCTGCAGATGATTATTCAGTAATACTGACTCAAATGCTAATGTTTGCTTTGTTAAGAATAATATTTAAAATAATAACTATAAAACTATATATAAGTCCTTATAAAACATGTTGTAAAACATATTTTATAAATATTATCCTATATAGTAAACTCATTACTAAATAATTTTATTATTTTTGTGAACATATTAAACTAATGAGTGTAAACGTGTAATCTATTAATAATATTTGTAATAACAGTCAGAAAACTCTCAATAACGTATGAAAACCAATAGAATTTATCTACAAATACTAATATTGTCATTTTTATTTTTGAATAAATTAAATGCACAAGAATTATTTAGGACTAGTAATGTTACGGATTGCAAAAGGTTTGTTTCAAC
>JBBRHJ010000198.1:0-7170 GCA_038222885.1 Bacteroidales bacterium
ATTAAACTAGCCGCCAAATGTTCTTGTTCCTTAGAAAGGAAGTGATCTTCTCGGTTTTTCTGTAATATTATATACCATGTCGTTTTATCGATTTTCCGAAGTCTCGGAACAGTTACCCGTTCAACGGTTTTCGAGACCGTCCCGATCGACCACTCCGGCAGCTTTCCCTTTTTTCTTTGTGGTATGCAAAAATACAATTTATTTTTTAAACTTTCAGTTCTTAATTCATTTCTATATGAAATATATACTTGTTTGACTAAAATTGTATCTGCAAAGGCAGTTTCATCTATACTTTCATACCATTTACTTACTGTGAGTTGATTGACATTGAAAATTGATAGTTGCTAATTTGGTGTAACTACCTTCCAAAATTTTCATTAAATTGATCTCATGAGAGATTTTCAAGTTAGTCAATCCAAATTTATCAAGTATTATAAACAACTCTTTTTTAGCCAGTTTACGATAATCCTAATATGAATTTTACGAAATGCCCATGCAAAAACATTATGCTCCTTTTTAGTATTGACTTTAATCCTATCCTTGTATATTTCTGTATATATTGTTTGCTTGCAAAATGCTTTATTATAAACAATCTAATGTTAAATTTAAAAAAAATGATTTTTTTGTTCATTCAAAATCTCTCCATTTTATACTAAAAATTTTGATAAGGCCGTAAAAAAAGCATTCTTGCTGTCGAATGTTTTAAAACTCAATACTTCGATGATAAAACTATAGCAGTAAATACTTCCATAGTTTTGGGGAATTAAGTTTAAACAATTTGAAAAGAACTATTGAATTTATTGCTCATTCTGTACAACCATCCCATTCAATCTTACACAAATAATATCTTTCAATTCTGGTTCACAAACACAGAGCGAAGTAGATAAAACTTCGCCATTGGAAGCATTATCTGTTATAACTGAAAGAATTGAAGTAGGTTTGCCATATTCGCCAGTTTGAGGATTTATAATATGCAGGTGTTTTTTGGAATTCCCAGAATTGGTGAGGCATTGATCTTGAAGGTTGATGTATTCATTTACACTTTCGGGTAAATTTACTTTCCAACCTTTGCCGTTAGGGTGATTTCCTAAGGCGAGAATCGAGCTATTTCCGAAGTTGACTAATGCGTTATTGCAGTTATTTATTTTAAGCAATGATTTCGCTTCGTCCAAGGCATATCCTTTTACAAATCCATTCAAATCGAGTTGAACATTCGGGTTGTTGAAAAAAACTGTTTTTGTTTCTGAATCAAGAATAATATCATTAATTCCTTGTCGATAATCATTAAAAGATTGTATTGTAATGTCAAATGCCCCAAGAGTTAACTCCCTATAATCTATGCATTTTTCTAAAATTGAATACAATTCATCGCTGATTTTATAAGGATTCAATGCAGCCAGTCGGTTCACTTGGCTGAGTTCACTTTGAAGGTTAAACCGATCAGACATTTGCTCAATTCGTTTGATTTCGGTATAAATCTCTTCGGTGAGTGAAGTCGCGTTTTCTTCGTCCATATTACACAAAGCAATATCTATGCGGGTGTGCATTGCTTCAAACCACGCATAAAAAACTGAATTCTCAGTAGAAATTTGCTTGTATAAATGTTGAATTGGCATAAAATAGAAAAAACGGAAAGTGATTTTTTATTCTTCACTTCCCGTTTGTATAAATCGTTATTTTAATTCTTTGATTTTGATATTCTGAAACCAAACTTCATCACCATGATCTTGAAGTAGGATATTTCCACTTTCAGCATTCCCAAAATTAGGCCAATCTTTGTACTTGCTATAAGCCACCAACGCGTTAAACATCTGATTATTGCGATCATATTCAACTACTTTTACACCGTTCAACCAATGTTCTACGTGATTTCCTTTGACAATCACTTTGGCAGTATTAAAGAAGTTATTTCTGTACGGTTTATTGGCACTGGCTGGAATCAAATCATAGAGTGAACCCAAAGTACGATTTCCACTCACACCCAATTTAGCATCAGGATGTTTTTGATCGTCTAGAATCTGAAATTCGCAACCGATAGAAGAACCTGCACCTTTGTTAATTTCTGTATCTACAAAGTATTTTACGCCACTATTGGCTCCGGGAGTGATTTTAAAATCAACCACTAATTCAAAGTTTTTATACTTCTTAATGGTTACAATATCGCCACCGTTGGTCGATTCGCCACCATCAGATTTTTTTACTTTCAACATATTATTTTCTATTATCCAACCATTTGTAGGAAACGCAGTTAGTTTAGCACCTCTCCAACCCTCGCTAGTTTTTCCATCCCACAATAGTTTCCAACCCTCTGCCTTTTCTGCGTCAGTAATTGTATTAGGAATAGCGTTTATCTGAGGTGCTGAGGCTGATTCCGGACGTTTCTCTTGTTCGAGATTTGTAGTACAAATACGGATATTTTTCCAAGCAACCGTTTTACCTTCCATTTCAACTTTATTCCCAATGGAGTGTACTTGCAAAGCAATAAATCCGGCAGCCGTTTTATCATCCAACAAGTTTGAGCAAGGAATATCATTCACCCAAGTGCGGATATTATTTCCAATAGCTTCGATACGAGCTTTGTTCCACGCCTCACTTTTAAATGCTTTTTTTGCATTGGGGAATTGACTTAAATCGTACAACCAGCCACTCCGTGCTTCATCGTAAATACCACCTGTCCAAGCCCTGGGCGAAGGGTCAATTTCGAACTGATAACCATGAACTCTTCCGTCTTGGTAAGTTTTGTCCGATAGTGAACGAAATTGAACACCTGAGTTCAAGCCATTATCTACTTTAAATTCAAATTCAAGTATAAAATCGCTATACACTTTTTTTGTAGCCAAAAATGTATTGGGAGTATTTGTTTTAGAAAATCCAACAATGGTTCCATCTTGAATTTTATACTCGGCTGTTCCGTTCAGTTTGGTCCAACCTTTAAAATTTTTACCATTAAATAAGTTTTCCCATTTAGTTTGAGAAAATCCTGTGTAACAAAACACAGTTAGTAGCGATAATAAAAATAATTTCTTCATTTAACTTTGTATTTTTTTTGATTTTAATATTTTTTTCAAGATAACAAAAAGAACTCTTAGCAAAGTCCAACATAGGTAAAGTGCTACTGTAAATATGCTAATGTATCCCAACACAGTAAAAAGTTCGGAAAAGTGCGTATTATAAGCAAAAATTGCATACACATTCAGTAAATTAGCAATCACAAAGCAAGACAACAGAGTGTACAACTCAGTTTTAATTCTTTTTCCTGATACAGTTATATCTTTCATACTGCTAAGCTTTTATGATTCAAATAATCTAATTTATAGGCATCAGGGAAAGAAATAATCTGTTCTTTTTCAATGGCTTCGTGACCCAACAAGCACAAAGCACTGGCATAATAACCTTCTTCGGCTATCTGTGGAGGTTGTTTACCAGTAATTACAGCTTCCACAAAAGCATCGAGCAACAATGAAGTTCCATCTGTTTTCGGACGTTCGCCCAAGATATAAGTACCTTTGTTTTCGTTGGCTGTTTCGGGCGCCCAACTTGTTCCTGCAAAAGGAATAGCATCGAAAAGCTTGTTCTCTACATCATTTAGCAATTGGAGAAATCCAGGTGCTGGAGCCACATCTTCAAAATAATATTTACCCTTTTCCGGTTCAACAGTTCCTAAATTTCCAAGAATTTGTTCTTCCAATCCATAAAATTTATTGGAAACAACGGATTCAAAATTCAGTTTCACGCCATTATCGAACACATAAATGCAAGAAATATTGTCGTACACTTCTCGTCCATTTTTCCAATAAGTAATTGCTCCGTGCCCCATCACTTTATTGGGAATACTACGCATAGCCCATGAACCAACTTGAATCTGGTGACAAGCTAATTCCGTCATCAAGCCTTTTGAATACTCATTGTACAAACGCCAATTGATTTGCCTTTCGAGTTCGGGTGACGGAACTGGTCGTCGCCAATCGTTATTCCGAAACCAAAAAGTCCGAATTGCTTCCACCTCACCAAAAGTCCCAGCATGAACCATTTCCATGGCACGAATATAGCGGGGATCAAAAAGTCGCTGCTGACCTGCAAAAAATACTCGGCCTGTAGAAATGTGCTTTTGGTACATTTCGTAGCAATCATTGATGGTCATTGCCAATGCTTTTTCGCAAAACACATGTTTTCCTGCATCGAAAGCATCCAAGGCAATTCCATGGTGTGTATTCAGTGGCGTAGCAATTATTACCGCATCTATCTCTTTGTTTTCAAGCAATTTGCGGTAGTCGCTATACACTTTTGCATTGGGATAAATTTTCAGTGCCTCATCAATTGATGGCTGATAAATATCACAAATAGCCATCACATCAGCTTTGCTATTGTTTTTCAGAAAACTCATTAAAAAACGCCCACGTGAACCTGGTCCAATTACGGCCAGTCGCACTGTGGAGTTTTTTGTATGTTCTGTTTCGGAAAAAGCCGAAAACCAAGGACTTGAAGCCAACAAGACTGCACTTCCAGCCACTCCCATATTTTTGAGAAAATCTCTTCTATTCATTATAATTTATAAAACTCTCCCCAACCTTTCCGTGGAGGCGTATCTACCAACATTTGATTGGCAATAGCATTATTTGTAATTTGTTTTGTTTTGCGGTCGAACAAAAGTTTGGTATTCAAACGCTGTGCAATTACTCCCAAACAAAAAACCTGACTTAACGGACCAGAAATGTGGAAAGGAGAACGAGTTTGCTCTTGACCTTTACAAGCACGTAAAAAGTTTGCAAAATGATTGGATGGGCTTAGTGGAACATCTGGCAGTTTCGAAGCCATTTCTTTTGCCTTCTCTTCTGGAATAATTGACAAGGTAGTGCCGTGAGATCCACCTTTAAATGTTAATTCCTTACTGTAAATTTCTTTTCCAGGATTTAAAGTTGCAGGCTGAATTTTGCCGTTGGAAGGGGGCGGAATGTTTGGATCAAGCACCACATTTCCATAACCTTGCGGAAGTTGTGGGATATTATCCAATCCGTCGTACCAAGTTATATCGCAAGCGGGCATATTGCCACGTTCAGGAAATTTGAATAAAATGGTAGATGAATAGGGAAAAAAGAATTTATTATGACCTTTGGCATACAGCATGTTAACCTCAGTTGGAAGCCCTAAATCGAGAAACTCATGTGCTGTGTCGATAATATGTGCACCCCAATCGCCCAAAGCTCCCATGCCGAAATCGTACCAGCAACGCCATTGACCGTTGATATAATCGTGGTTATAGTCGTGCCAGAATTCCGTACCTAACCATGTATCCCAATCTAAAGAAGATGGAACTGGTTCGCCATTAGGCATGCTTTTTATGTTAGAATCGAAACTATGCCAGCGACGTGCATTATTCATGTGAGCTGTAATGGCCGTTACATCTTTGATAATTCCTGCTTCTTTCCATGCTTTAAACTGGAAATAATTGGCTTCGGAATGACCTTGATTTCCCATTTGGGTAACAACGCCGAATTTTTTCGCAGCACGCATCATCAGTTCCACTTCGTTGAAAGTGTGAGCCATCGGTTTTTCTACATACACGTGTTTTCCTAACGACATAGAAAGCATGGTAGCAGGAAAATGACTAAAATCAGGCGTTCCAATACAAACTGCATCTATCTTATTCGCCATTTTATCGAACATCACACGGAAATCCTGAAAACGTTTTGCATCAGGGAATTTTTTCATAATTTCCAGTGTATGAGGAGCTCCCATATCGGTATCGCACAACGCTACGATATTACATTCACCAGATTTAAAAAGTTCTTTAATAATATCGCCCCCACGATTACCGATGCCGATACAAGCAAGGTTCACTTTTTCGTTCGCAGCTATTTTGCGAGGCTTATACTTTTTATTGGCAGCATCTAAATCAATTTGACTTAGCAACAGACCACCAGCCAGCAGCGATCCATTTTTTAGAAAATCACGTCTATTCATTTATATTGTATTTAGTTATTAACTGTGTTTTTAAACTTATATTTTATATTTTATTTCTGAAAATAGATTAATAATCAGGCTATTAACATGATTGTTTTTTAAGAAATACTTTCCTAATATATTGAGAATAAATAGCTGAAATTTTGGACTGCAATTTATTAAAAATATTGATGAAAAAATCACCTCAAATAGTTAAACTTTTAAAAAATGAAATCTGAGGGGATTTATGTCATTCTTTCTTAAAGCAAAGCCTGATTGTACATTCCCAAAATAGGTTTTTAATTCTTCATCCACTTCTCAAACTAAGAATCTTTTTGGTGATTGCTTAATTATTCAAAAATGATTCATCGGAGGAGCTTATTATCATAAACACAGGATTTTACAAGTGTTCGAGTACTCTTTGTGGTATCATTTTCATAAACATAGCCGTTGATTTTTTTGTTTCTCATAATACCTTCGTGTAAATCAATAAAGTCAATGTTTAAGAAACTAGATAAATAAACTCAATCTACGCTTTTTGTTGGAGCGATAGAATGTAATTGAGCTGATTAAAAAAAGTATGATTTACTTGTAACAGGTACTCAACTGAAACTCCCGATCTTTGTTTGAGAAAATAGAAGACAAAGCGGTGGAAGTTAAGATTCAGAAACTGCTCTATTCAAAAAAAAAGCCCACTAATTATCTCCCTTCGGTTACTGACCGTTGGTTCTCCCGAAGGGAAAATAAAGAGCATCAGTAGATAATAGTCGGTTAACGCTTTTTCCTTTATAATAAAACAAGAAAGCATATTGTATTGTTTTACAGATAGATAAAACATAAATTGAAAATTTTTCAAAAATAATTCTCAATTTATTTTGTAAATTAAAAAAATGTTCTTTTCTTTGTGGCATAGTATCATAGACCACTAAACTAATATGCCATGATTCAAATCAAAAATCTTTCATTTAATTACAAAAATCAAAAACCTTTATTCAACGATTTCTCGTTGGAGATAGAGAGCGGACACATTGTGGGTCTGCTTGGGAAAAACGGTGCAGGTAAATCAACTTTACTGAACTTGATTGCCGGATTGATTCAGCCACAGAAAGGCGAAATCAATGTCAATAGTTTCAAACCTTTCGACCGGAAACCAAATTTTCTAGCAGACATTTATATGGTGCCCGAAGAATTCTCTTTTCCGCACATAAGTATTGAAACCTATGTAAAAGC
>JBBRHJ010000199.1:0-7155 GCA_038222885.1 Bacteroidales bacterium
TTTTTAAATGAAAATGAAGGCATGGTAATATCCAATTTCAGCAATGAACCTTTACCGCCATCGGTACGAGCAACAGTAACAATAATTATCCAATCGCCAAACATATATCTATTTGGGTTTACATACTTGCTCCATGCAGCCCGACCCTCAGTGTTCAGAATGTGGCTCGGATTGCCTTTTCTGTCCCATTCGTATGTTTTACCACCCTTTACATAGGTTTTTACCCATTTTGTAGCAGGTTCACCAAGCATAAAGTTCTGAAATCTATTTTGGTCTTTTCCGTAGGATGCAAACCGATAACTCACAGTAGTTCCAACGGGTACATCAATTGCAAATGATAATCTTACAATATCATCATTCACATAATCCAATGAGGAATTATTGGCATTGTATATTAAAACATCATATTGACCTTCGGTAGTTTTTTTAGCAAAAATTGCGTCTAAGCTATTGTTTGCAATAGTTGGATTACCAGCAACTGTAGTTTCGTAGCGAGTTTGTCCTATCATTGAATTTACTACCTCAACAGCTAAATTATCTGAAACACCAGCATTTGTTCCCCACCTAAAAATTTTATTGAGATTTTTATCCGAATTTTTATAAAAGAAGTGTGAATATCCGATATTGATTATGTCTTTCAACGAAGTAGCACAGGTTAAATAAGGTAAAGAAACTGTAGGGTCAGGAGAACCCATTTGAACAGGTGTTTCATATTCCATTAGGTCAATTAATGCATTTTTGTTCCATTTTGGGTTATTGAGAAAATGGGCATAATTAGTCGCATATTTTTTAGAAAAATCTCTATCACTGTCACCCACGATTATATAATCAGATATGCCCCAGAAATCGTATCGTATATTGTTGGCATAGAAATAGTCAATCAGGCCTTTATGAAATGACCGGATAGTATCGCCTTTGTAGTTTTTAACAGTTCCATTTTTATAAATAAATTCCGGTTCTCTTGTATGTAACCCTACTTTTGCAGTTGGTAATACTGAATGAATTGCCTTTTCAGAATTTACATAATGATCTATAAAATCCTGTTCGGTTCCATACCAATGATCGGGAGTTTCAATTTCGGAACCAATCCTAAAACGCCACGATTCAACTTCTGCTTTTGGATAAGTAGCAAGAAGTTTCAACATCATTGCTTTTATAAATTCAGAATAGGCAAGCTTATCGCATGGTGGTAATGAGTTGCCATATTTTGACATTCTTTCATTTTCGCGAAAATGGATATTATCCGTAGTACCTTTTGGAATAAAGCTGTATCCATGTTGAAAAGCCCAAGGTGGTTGGTCGATTACAAGCTGAAATATTTTAATATTTTGAGTTCGAATCTTATCAATTCGATTTAATAAAGGGGTCCAATTATAGACATACACATTATTAACGGAATCGTAAGTACAAGGATCATAAGCCAGATCGGGCTCATTTACGCCATTTACGGTTTTTATAATACCTCCGAGCATACGTATTGTGTTAATATCCAAACCATCACCTATATTTACTCCATTGGTTGGACTAATCCTGTTGGCAACTGACCAAATGTTGGTGATGGTGTCTTTTTTCAATGCTTCGCTCGTAAAGTCGGTAGATAAAGTTACCTGAGCTTTTGAATAAAGAAATGACATTAAAAAGAATAGAAATAATAGTTTTTTCATTTTGATATTATATATTTAATTCCACTATAAACAATAATAATTATTTAAATAATTGAACAGGTTCCTCTATCCCAATTGGAGTTTTATCTGTATATGATGAAGTCCAAAACTTTGTAGTAGGATTGTCTTTTAAACTTTTGCAATAATTTGCTAATACGGTAGTGTAGCGTATTTCTATTTCATTTTGTCCTTTAATTAGAAAATCACTTATGCTAAAAATCGCTTTCCCATACCATCTTACACCTACTTTTTTAGCATTTAAAAATAGTTTAACTACGCCTTCGTTTACATTACCTAAATCGATATGAGTAAAATCGCCTGTATTATTAATGGTTGTTTTGTATGTAATTTTTCCGCCAAAGGTATTTTGAGTTATATCATTTGACTTGCTAAAATCTATCAATTGATGTTAAACTGGTCACCTTTAATTGAAACAACAGTATTTTGAGCAATAATTTGTCCGGTAAAAAACACACAAATAAAGACAACCATTAGATTAAGTCAAAAGTGATTCATTTTTTTTAATTTTTATATTTTTAATTTTTAAGGTTTTATTGAGTTTAATACAATGGAGTATGTTGTTTCCATCCATCCGAAATTCGTTTTTGCAGGGTCTCCCACGAAAGTATTCCACTCAGCGAATCCATTGCTTCCACATTGCAAGCACCGGTTGCAACTGCAATTGTAAGTGCTTCAGTGGCTGACAAACCCCTTAAGCGTGCGGCTAAAAAACCTGCAATTGTACAATCACCTGAACCAATGGCTCCTTTTAATTCAACCCGAAAACAAGGGGCGTAATATGATTCCTTCTCAGAGATATAAAATGCACCAAATTCTCCCAGCTTTATTAAAACTTCCTTGGTTCCCATATTCAATAATTCACGGCCTAATCTTAGCAAATCAAACTCAGTTAGTCCACCAAGTGCTTTGTCGGAATCAATAAAAGCATTGAATGCAGAACGGTCAATCATGTACAAAAGCTCATCAATACTTGGCGTAAACAGATCAACAAATGGGAGTACCTTTTGCAAAAGACTTTGCCAATCGACTTTCCCAGCCTCTGTTCGTGGGTCGGGTCGTGCCATATCTAGCGATGTTCCCACACCCAATTGTTGCACTCTTTCAAATATTTCTGCCAATTGTGTACCTCCATCAATAAATAAGGAACGCATCAACGGAGGATATCCAAAATGAAAATGACGTGCTTGTCGGATGATTTCATAGTCTAAATCGTACTTACTGAATGTGTCATTTGCACCAGGGCTATGCAAAGGAATGCGATCGATTCCGGGTACATTTATCACTACAGTATAGGAGGTTGCACTTTTAGCATCCGTTATCATCCTGTTAGTGGGCAATCCCTCAGCTTGCATCTTTTCCAGAATGCTTTTCCCAAGCAGATCGTTTCCGATTTTCCCCATGGGGCAAACAGACATTCCTAAACGAGACAAAGCTCCGGCAGTATTCGGAACTACTCCTCCTACTACTTGTTCAAGATCGCCAACCTGAACTAATTTTCCGGGTTGAAATATTTTTTCAATTGATTTTCCGCCCTCTAAAAAAGTGGGTATTAAATCCATACAAGTGTGTCCTGCCACTACACAATCTATCGTTTTACTCATAATCGAACAACTTCAGCTCCAATATATTTTTCCAATGCTTCCTGCACTGCATCAGCAACATAGCCCTCAACAATAACCGTATGATGCCGATGTCCTGCTGTTCCGATAGTTTGCAGTACTTGTTGAAGATTTTCAATTTCTGCCACCCCTGCACATCCAAAGAAATTACCAGGTATAAGATCATCCGTAATTTTGCCTTCACCAATGTAGAACTGCAATTTTCCATTCAATGTTTTCATGCCGCAGTAGGTCATTTCCATCGGTTTAATGCGCCCCACATTACAACCCCAGGAACACCCTTTTCCAAGTGCCGGCACCAATAATTCATGATCTACAACCAGACCTTTTTCTTTCATCATGCTTTGAGGCACAGGTCCACAATGGAATAGGATGCATTTATCCTTTTCATTTCCGTAATTATTGTTCCAGTCGAGATTAGTTACTGCCCGCCCTGTTGCTGCATGAAGTGCAGCCATTGCAACAGCACTACTCACATCTACCTCGCATGCAGCCATTAATTCATTGTCGTTCATAACGCCCATTAATACACATGGAGAAATTTTCAGTTTCTGCTGAAGCTCGGTCCAACAACGTAGAGCCATAGCATCCAATCCATACTCTTCAGCTATTTGGTCGAAGGCTACTCCGAGCCTTGCAATGTCTTTTTTTGCTTTTTCAGGAACACCCTCCCAGCTGGTGTAATTGGTCAGATAAGCCTCTTTTTTCTTGAATTTTTCTGAATCTACGTCAACCTTATCAAATTCCATGAAAACATTCACCAAATCCATGGTCTCTACCGTTATTCGGTGTTGTTGCAGCGCAATTTCGTCGTAACGAACTGCTTTAAATGGCGTGGTTCGTGCGCCAATAGCACCAATGGTTAGATTTTTTAGTTTATTTACAACCCTACAAACAATGCCAAAATACTTGATATGCTCAGCAAATTCGGCATCCTTGGGATGAACCACATGTGGTTGTAAGTTGGTAAATTTTAAGCCGTATTGACACAAAATATTTAACACGGCAAATTTTCCACAAAATGCATCACGACGTGTGGCAGTTGCCATTTTTTCTAGTTCATCAGGATAAGCGTGTACAAGCACTGGCACTTGTACATTTTTTAAGGCTTCAATCACTCCACCTTCACTGCCAAAATTCGGCAGACAGAGAATAACCCCTTGATATGCACCACGGTTTAAATCTAAGAATTCGGCAAATAATTTACCTTCAGAAGGTGTTTCAAATGCACCAGAAGCGGTCGTGTTAACAGGTGGAATGAGCACCTCGTAACCCAATGCCACTAAGGCGATGCTCATTTCATCACGAGCCTGTTGAATCAAGGTAGCAGGAAAAGTACCTCTATTTCCCAAAAAGAGGGCGAATGTTGTTTTGTTTTGCATATAATATATATATGATGTTATTTATTTAACTATTTTATTCAATCGTAAACGTACAAATATTGATTACAAGGTATATCCAATGCCGCATAATAACTAACTAACTAACTAACTAACTAACACCTACAAAATATTTAATTGACTGCATAGACAACATTTAATTTAAACAACATGTTGGTTAGATAACCTTTTTAAGAGCCAAAAAACAAAACATTTAATTATTATATCCACTCATCGCTCATCCAAACAAGAGCTTTGTCTCCATTATCAGGAGCTCCATCAGGCATGGCTATTGGATTAATTTCGACACCTCCAAAGCCAACAGCTTTGAACAATTCTAACTCACTGTCTAATTCTGACGCTTTTATTTTGTCACCATTCCACCACCAACGAACAAAAGGACGTGCTTCGGCAGGAGGATTCTGGAAACCTTTATATAGTTCGGAATTTATTGTATTTAAGGTAGCAGTTTTGCAACAAATAACAATGCAAAAAATGAAGCCAAACATATAAAGTGGTTTTTTAAGTTATTTAGAATATGGTAGGCACACTTTTTTCATATTGTAAATTTTTAACCTTGTTGAATATTCATGAATTACTTTACTCCGAATCATTCATAAGAAAAAAAACCGATGCTTGTTTTATTTTAAATTTAATAATTTGAAGCCTGTCGTTGATTTTCTTTAAGCTCTAATCTCATTTTCTTAAGAACACGCTTGTATTTGGAATCTGCAACAACATTTTTATTTTCTTCTGGGTCAATCTTCCGGTTATACAACATCTCTTGACCATTTTCATAAATTGAATAGTTAAAATCCTTGCTTACAATGGCATCTGCCACTATATAACGAGAATAAACAGCTTTTCTAAAATCTTGCTTTGGATTTTTTATAATTTTGCCAAAACTCTTTCCCATTACCGAATTCGGCACCTTAACTTTTGCTAAATCACATAGTGTTGGGAAAATATCTACTGTCTCAACCAAAGCTTGTGTTTGTTTTCCAGCACTAACTCTAGGCACTTTTATAATTAAAGGAACTTGTAGAGCATTATGCATGGTATTATGTTTTCCCCAGAATTCATGCTCACCCAAATGCCATCCATGGTCGCCCCAAATAACTACAATGGTATTTTCTGCTAAACCAAGTGTTTCTAACTCCTTTAACACATCGCCAGCTAATTTATCGGCAAAACTTGTGCATGCAAAATATCCATGTTTCATCATTTTATGAAATTCTTCTGTTTTGGGATCAAACTTACCAAACATATAGGTACTATACTCAACACCACCACTTAATTGAGAGGGTGCATTTTCAGGTCGAAAACGATTTGTAGCTATTTTTATGGAATCGTGCTCATATAAGTCCCAGTATTTTTTTGGAGCATAAAATGGCAAATGTGGACGAACAAAACCACAAGCCAAAAAGAAAGGCTTACCATCTTGTTTTAAGCGTTTTAAATCACTAATGGTTTTTCTGGCTGTAAATGAATCCGCATACAGCTCTTCATCTACATCAGAAGCATCATAAAATAGTCCTTTACCAACGGTTTGTGGGTGGGTTGAGTCAAAAATAGCCGAATAGCTAACACTAGGACTCCATGGTTTTTCACTCCAGCTCCTGTCTTCGGTATCATGGAGGTAATGAAACACTTTACCGTTGGATAGGGTAGTATAGCCCGCCTCTTTAAATACTTGCGGTAGTGTTTTGGCATTGGGTACGTCATCTTCTGCATGTGCCTGATAATCTACAAACCGTGTTTTAGTAGGCAATATGCCCGTCAACAAACTGCTTCGCGATGCACCGCTCACAGGCACATTACAATAAGCCCTCTTGAAAACCACTCCTTCCGAAGCCAATTTATCGATATTGGGCGACTTAATCTGTGGTGCTCCATAACATCCCAACTCTGGTCGTAAGTCGTCGATTGCAATAAAAAGGATATTAGGTTTTTGTTGTCCCATAACGGGAAAAGTGCCAATTGAGATAAAAAGCCCCAAATCAAAAAATAGGAATTGAGAAGTTCTAATTGGACATTTGAATAGCTTGTTCTTTTTCATCTTTTTTTATTATTATTTTGTACTTATTTAATTAGTCATTATACAAGTTATATGTGTCTGATAAATTGAATTTTATATTTTAAGAAAAAAGAATAGTAACACGGATTAAGCGGATTGAGCGGATATTCGCTGATTTAAATTTCAAAAACGGATTCAAAACGGATTTATCCCCGAAAAATCGGGGAAGATTTAAGAACAAATTCTTAATCATTTCGACTTGTCGAAATTCTAATCCGTTTTAAAATCAGCTAAATCAGCGTTTATTCCGAAAAAACGGAACATCGAAATACTCTGTCAGCGTTCTATTATCTTCATAACATTCTAATTTATATAAACTCTAAAGAATATAATTTTACAAATAAAAATAAGGGCAGACTTCTTTCTAATCCGTTTATTACTAAGTGTTTCAATAA
>JBBRHJ010000200.1:0-7141 GCA_038222885.1 Bacteroidales bacterium
TATAATTTACCCTTCCAATTATGGATAATTTATTGGTTAATTTAGCATTGCCGCTCAGACTGAAACTGTATTTTTCCAATGTGCTGTTCGGTATAATTCCGCTTGCATTGCTATAAAGTATCGAAAGTCGTGCTTGCGCTTTTTCGTTCCCACCATCTAACTCCAAAGAATGTGAGTTTCTAATTCCTGATTCGAAGAAGTCGCGAATATTGTTTGGTTGTACTGTAAATGGAGCAATATCACCATTCCATTTTTTCACATCATGGCCATCTAATTTGCTGTCAGCCCAATTGGTGCCTTTTAATACTTCTTGTTCAATACCACCTACCACCTCGGTTTGTCGACCATATACATTTTGTAAATTTGGTAACACATTCAAAGTTGAAACACCTAAATCATAACTATATTTTACCCCCATAGTTTTCTTTACAGTTCCTTTCTTTGTGGTAATTAAAATAACACCTTTTCCACCACGAGAGCCATAAAGTGCCGCAGCATTTCCACCTTTTAGTACTGAAATTGTTTCAATGTCGTCAGGATTAATGTCGGACAATCCACTTCCATAATCGATACCGCCATTTTCGCTTCCATTTCCTCGTGATCCTCCACTGATAGGTATTCCGTCTACCACAATTAATGGCTGATTATCACCCGACAATGAAGTTGCACCACGCAATAAAATATTGGTGGAACCCCATTCACCTGTTCCAGTTGTACTCACTTTTAAGCCAGCAACTCTACCAGCCAGCGAATTCATAACATTGTTGGACTTCACTTTGGTAAGATCTTCGCCTTTCACTTCTTGAATTGCGTAACCCAAGGATTTTTTATCACGCTTGATACCCAGTGCGGTTACAACTACCTCATCTAATGACAGCGCGTCTTCTTTCAGAATCACTTTCATTTGTGAACTCACAATCATTTCAATAGTTGTGTATCCAACATAAGAAATAATAAGTACAGATTGGGATGATTTGACCGTGATAGTAAATTTCCCATCAAAATCGGTGATCGTACCAACATTGGTTCCTTTTTCACGAACAGTTGCGCCAATGATGGATTCACCTTTTGAATCGGTAACAACCCCCTTTATATTTTCGGCGTTTGCATAACTTACAAATACAAATTGTATCGCAAGTAAAACAATTAAAATTAAAGATTTTTTCATTTTGGTTTTTTTATTTTTTTTTGAAATAACATTATTAATACTGATTGCGATATTGTGTATAAATAGCTTTTAATTTTACTGATAATGCTCAACCTCTTCAATAGTAAATGGTAAATGTTCAACTAGTAAATTCTTATTTCCGTGTTTTTCCCATCACAAAAATCAGTTCGCCACCTTGCGTAATATCTGTATGACGAATCAGGAAGCTTGAATGCGGTTTTCCATTTAATCGAACAGATTGAATGTAAATATTTTCCTTCGAATTATTTTTCACTTCAATCGTAAATTTCTTGCCATTTTCGAGTTTGATAATTGCTTTATCTATAATCGGACTGCCAAAGACATATTCACCATTGACGGGATTCATAGGGTAAAAGCCTAAACTAGAAAAAACATACCAAGCTGACATTTGTCCACAATCATCGTTTCCGCACAATCCATCTACGGTTGGTTTGTACATTTCGGTAAGCACTTGACGCACTTTTTCGGCAGTTTTATATCCTTGATTCGCATATTGATACAAATACAAAGTGCTGTGGCTGGGTTCATTGCCGTGTGCATATTGACCAATTAAACCCGAAATATCAATAGAAGCACCGTCGTTTAGTTTAGAACTTACCAAGAATAAACTATCTAATTTCTGTGAAAAATTTTCTTTGTTTCCAAATAAATTTATTGAACCTTCGGGATCGTGTGGAACCATAAAAGTATATTGCCAACCGTTACCTTCGACATAATCAGCTTCTTCGTGTAACGAAAATGACGGATTGTACTCTTTTCTAAATGTTCCATCCGCTAATTTTCCACGCATAAAACCCAATTCTTTATCAAAATAATTTGCATAATACTTAGCACGTTTAGCAAATAACTCGTAGTCAACAGTTTTTCCCATTTTTTTTGCCAACAAAGCAATAGAATAATCGTCGATGGCATATTCCAAGGCTTTGGATACCGACCAATTTTCTTTGTCGGCAGGAATATAACCCAATTCACGAACGAAATTTAAACCTCGATCGTTTCGTTGTTCATAAGCGCGAACCAATTTGTAAGCACGTTCTGCATCAATTCCTTCAATATTTTTAAGTATAGCATCTACAATCACAGGAATAGAATGAACTCCCACCATGGTTTCAGTTTCGTTTCCTACCAAATGCCAGATAGGCAAACTGCCTTGCTTTTCAGTAATATCAAGCAAAGAATTTACCCAATCGGATGTTCGTTTTGGGTTTAAAATAGTTTGTAAAGGATGAAAAGTCCGATACGTATCCCACAACGAAAAAACGGTATGTGGCACAAAAGTTTTGGTGTTATACACTTTGCCATCCGCTCCCCGATAATCGCCATTCATATCGCAAAATTCTGATGGTGAAATCATTGTGCGAAACAAGGAGGTATAAAACATGGTTTTAACCTTTATATCATTCGTTTTAATCTGAATTTTTGACAATTCGATATTCCACTTAGCCTTCGCCGCAGCCTTCGCCTTTTTGAAATTCCAATCGGCAAGTTCAGTTTTTAGATTTTCGGCAGCATTGGCACAACTCACATACGAAATCGCAACTTTTGCTTCAACTATTTCATTTTTTGTAGTTTTAAAACTCAAAATGGCTTTGTTTACATTTAAACTGTCTTTCGATCGGGGACGGAAAATTGGCTCAACAACCGCAGTAAAGTTCATATCTTTCGAAAATACTGCTCGAAAATATACTTTTTGATTTTTTGCCCATCCACGCGAATAACGATAACCTTCGATAGTGCGTGCATCTATTTGTTTTAGAGCTGTTTCTGTAGGTTCGTCCCAATCAATGCCTTCACCTAAATCGATGATAATATTCGATTTTGCACTTTCAGGAAAAGTATAACGATGATAGCCAACACGATTGCTTGCTGTAAGTTCTACTTTGATGTTGTATTTTTGAAGCTTAACTCCATAATATCCTGGACTGACTGTTTCTTCTTTATGTGAGAATTTGGAAACATATCCTTTGGTTAAATCAGAAAATGTTCCTTTAAAAGTTGTTGGATTCCCAGTGGTGGGCATAATCAAGATATCTCCTAAATCGCCAATGCCAGTACCGTTCAAATGAGTATGCGAAAATCCAATAATCGTACTGTCGGAATAATGATAGCCCGAACACCAATGCCAGCCTTTACTCATGTTCGTTGGTCCCAATTGTACCATACCAAATGGCACACTTGCACCCACAAACACATTCCCATGATAATCAGACCCAATCATAGGATTGACATAGGAGACCACACATGTTCCGGCATAAGAATAATTGCCGGAAAAACAAGCAGTGAAGAGAATAATTACGATTTTTAATATGTTTTTCATAAATCAATTTAGTGATTGATTTCCCAAAATATTGTACGGGATTTATATTATTATTTGTTCAATCAATGAATAAATATTTTTTTTGAAGTAGCTAATAAATTATCAATATAAACATTGAGAATATACACGGAATTTAATTTTTTACAAGCAATTGAATTTTCGAAGCTTCGTGCAAGCAATTGTCCTTTCTCATTAAATAATTCGAGTTTACTTATTTCGCCGTTGTCAACTAAAATTTTACCTGAACTATAGTTGATTCTCATAGATTTGTTTTTATTAATTACTTCGGTTGGCAATGCAATAATATTTCCTTTGAAATCAACTTGTTTTAGTAAAAATGGTTGAATGAAAAAATCCAAAATCACTGCAAATTCTTTCCGCACGATTTTGCGATCTACCGAGAAATTTAATAATCCCAATTTCGCCCATTCAGTTTTGACATCTTCTACTGTAATAGTATCTTTGTTATAAAAACTGGCTAATTTTGCCAACAAATTAATTGCGCTACTTACAGTCAATTCGGTTTCGGAAGTTGACCAAACAAAGCCCAATTCAAAATCGGTCAAACCCTGTTTTAACTCAGAAACTAAGACTGTTTTATCCGTATAAAACCAGGTTTCATTGCTCCATCCCACGTTTTTACCTTCACCTTTTAAAATTCCAGTGGCACCAATTCTTTGAATTGCTTTGAAATGGATATCGTCCTTTTTCAAGTCAAGATAAGGCATTAAATATCCACCTGCATTGAGTAATTCATTTTGAACGTTGCGAACAGAAACATTCTCAATTGGTTTGTTTTGTTTAACCGAAAGTGCAGCCAAAGCACCCGCAGCTTGACCAATTTGCAAAACTACAGGCTGTAAACGAGTGGATCCGTTTAATATATTAGAAACTGAAATAGATTTTTCAGCTACAATAATACCTTCAACATCTTTTGGGATTAATGCGCCTAAAGGAATATTGTAGGAAGGAACAGGGTAAAAATGCAGTTGAGGCAGCTTGTCCCATTCATTGTAACGATTATGATGATGATCGATAGGATAATCGCCAACTGCAATTCCGGTTCGATAGAGTGCTTCTGTCTGAGCAAAAGGTTTTGCGACATGATTTACGTTAAAACGCACCAAACCCTGAATCCTGCGACTTTCGCGATGATACGGAATCATCGGGAATTTATCGGCAGTTGGAAATTGCGAATCATCGAGACTGTAAGTTGAAAACCCTAACTCGGTTTGCAAATAGTATAAATAGCAAAGTGAAAACAGTTTGGCTTTTTCGAGAGCAATTTTGCGCTCAGCTTCATTCATTTCCAATACATTCACATAATAATCATTTCCTTCAATGGGCCAGTTTATCATATATTTCCCGTTCGGAAGTTTACCATAAGTCATCATTTTATCTTTTGACCAAACGGTTTGACCAGGTTTAGGACTTGTACAATTTGGCGATTGAGCCGTACAGTAAA
This sequence comes from Bacteroidales bacterium, assembly GCA_038222885.1. Classification (GTDB taxonomy): domain Bacteria; phylum Bacteroidota; class Bacteroidia; order Bacteroidales; family Paludibacteraceae; genus Paludibacter. Next base: position 4,972 of record JBBRHJ010000200.1, read on the forward strand.
ACTTCGACGCATCGTAACCTTCAGGCTTTGAAATTGTTTTATTTACCCCATAATCTTTCAAAATCATTACGTAAGTCAAATCCTGAACAATGTCATTGGCTACTAAAGGTGCAATATCTTCGCCACAAACATCACGTGCTTCCATGCCAATATCGTATTTTACGCCACAGTATTTGGCTATATCGCCTAATTCAGTGGCATCAATCATAATTTTAGCATCAATTTGCTTCGCAACACCGTTCTTTTCAACAGTCACATTCCATCCATCAGCCGATTTTTGAGCAGAAACAAATCGGGTATTTTGCCACACGCTGAGTTTAGATTCTGCTTTAGCCATTTTCTGTAAAATTTCATTTCCAACTTTTGGTTCGAAAAGCACATTACTTACCCAACCTGTTTTCAGTGCATTGGCACCACCATAGTACATTTCCAAACTATCACGAAATTCGCCAAAAATACCTGAAGGAAGTTTGTAATTACCATCCACTGCCGAAACACCTGCCGATGTCAGCATCCCACCTAACCAAGGAGTTTCTTCAACAATCAAAGCGTTTACTCCCATGCGAGAAGCCTGTAAACCAGCAGTTATTCCGCTAGCTCCACCACCCACAACGAGCACATCTACCTTTTGTGCAGCACAAGAAGTAAATACAAATAATACACTTATGATTAATAATTTAATATTCATTTTTCTTATTCCCCTTCAGTATCTAAACTCTCAAATTAATGTTTTTTTTGGCACAATATAAATTGTTTTAACGGACTCTACATGTTGCAATTAATAGATAATCAACTTAATATAAAAATTCCATAAAAGAAAATTATCTTTATTCATTTCAAAAGAAAATTAATTTCAATTACTTTGTCTTTGTTCTTTTGTCTAATATCTTTGTTCTTGGTTCTGGCTTGTCCAGCTTAGGGGTTATTTTAGTTAGTAGCAGCACAACCAAGCACTGCTACCTTTGTTAGCAAATTAATTGATAATTATTTTGGACGTTTTGACAATTTTTCCAGCCTCTTTTACATTGATAATATATAAACCATTCAAGCCTGAAGTGTTTATAGTATTTTCATTTGAGGTCTTAATTCTTTGACCCGTTGAATTGAATATTTCTAAGGAAGAAACAGTTACTCCTTCTACAGTCAATTGATTCTTTGTTGAAATTAATCGAATATTATCACTAGATTTATTCTCAAAACCTGTACTACCAAATAAACCTTTTACTGTATATTTTCCAATACCATTGTTAGTTGAAAGAACAAATAACTCAACATCTTTATTAGGTAATACATTAACCACAACCCCACCAGTACCATTTCCATTGGCATTAACTCCTAATGCGGAAGTTGAATCAACAACTGATGCAGTTGCTAAATCTCCGTTTGGAAGTTTTAATATATTCAATTTTTCTTTGGTTGTACCATTGCGGAAATAGCAAATGTATTCGTTATTTAATACATCTTTGCCAATATATCGGGGTGTATTGCCAGATGAACCTACAACTGTTGGAAGTGATTCAGTTCCGGTTAAAGCTCCAACAGCTGAGTAACTTGTAATTTGAGTGCCACCTCCTTTGAAATAGAAATCTCCATTTGGTTTTACACCAATTCCAGGATTTGATGTACAGGTAGTTAAAGAGCTAAGTGTTTTTGGAGTTTGAACAAATTTGAATTTACCAAGATTTGCATCATCGGCAACCATGTCAAAATAATACACTTGAGTTTTCCCGTCCACAGCACTAGCAGTAGCCGCATAAACACGAGCTGTACCAGCTGTAATACTTCCAGCTACTGTTATTTTATCGCCCATACGACCTAAAGCAGCTGGATACGAAATGGCTAATGTTGGATCAGATGTTTCTGAATTCCAACGATAGACCTTGAATTCTCCATTAGCCAGAGCCATACTTCCCACTAACAAAACACCATCCGAAGTCATTCCTGCATCGTTAATTACAAAATAGCTTCCACTTACAACATCAGTTCCCATCGGTAAGGTTCCAACTTTTTCTCCTGTTGCAGCATTAAAAACGTGTACCAAATTTCCACCTTCACGTGATACAACAAAAACACGTTCGTTTGATCCCATTTTGCCATAAGCCATACCACGACATAAGTTACCCGTACCTACCCATGTGGGCAATTTACTTGTAGCAGCACTTAGTTCCCA
>JBBRHJ010000201.1:0-7121 GCA_038222885.1 Bacteroidales bacterium
GAAAAGTGTATTTACATCTTCGTTGTAAGCACTGTAAAATGGAACTAAGCGGTTTTTCTGACGATCGTACCAAGAAAATGAACCAAAATAAGGTTGCACCCAAAGAACATCTTTTTCATCCTCAAAAATCAAATAATTTGGGTTTGTAACTTGTCCTTCGTTGATGATAGATGGTAGATATTGAACTTTATTGGTTTGTAACTTAAAGTGTAATACTCCGGGAAAACGTATTCCCAGCCAAGCATCACCGGCTCTGTCGATAGAAATTTCTTGAATGTCGTTGGTTTTCATTTCAGGATATTTTTCGACCGAATAAGCTGTAAGTTCATCACTCAGAATATCATAAGTATAAAATCCTTTTCCCAAAGTGGCAAAAATGTAATTGTTGGGACTGAAGGCTTTGATGGTTGATATTCCAACTGGGATTTCTAATTCTTTGATTTTGAAATTTTTGTAGCGTTTGTCCCATTGAATTAATTTAGATTTTGCACCGAAAAGTAATCTTTTTTCGTTTTGATGATAGGAGTAGAAAGCTAAATTTGGGTAGTAATTCAATGTTTTACCAGCTGCATCTATGCAAACTAAACCGCCTAAAGTAAGTACCCAAGTGTTTTGCTCTGAATCTTCAAAGATATTCGTAACCGTGTTGTGTGGTAGTTTTTTATTTTGAACATTCTGTGCTTGTACTGTAAGCTCTTGATTTTTAGGATTTACTGTTATTTTGTAACATCCATTACTGTAAGTTTTTAACCATATAGTACCCGATGGAAGTAGAACGATATCATCAATCTTATCATTCACATAAGTTCCGTTAGGCAACTCTATTCTGTTTAACTTTTCGGTAGATGGATTTAACCGATACACAATATCGTCGTAGGTTTTCACCCAAATATAGCCCCATTGGTCTTCTTTTATGAGTATAATACGATTGCTTAATAACGAAAAATTCTGATTGGGCTTTGAATTAAATATAGTGAAATTATATCCATCGAACTTATTTAAACCGTCGCGTGTTCCAATCCATAAATAACCTTTGCTGTCCTTCATCAAGGCAGTGATGCCATTTTGCGAAAGTCCATTATCAGATGTGTAATGAGTAAATGAGAAATGATATTGAGCGGAAAGAAAAGAGCTTATAAAAAGCATCAGCAAAACAATTCTGTCTTTGTGAGTATAGCAGCCAAAATAGTTAGGAGAGAGCTTTATCATAATTCAGCCAATAATATGAGTAGATTATTTTCGGTATGCAAAAATAATAATAAGACGCTGTAAATACTCATAAAACTTTATTATTTTAAGCTCTTAGTCGAAATGTACACATAATACAATGATTTATCCACATAACTTAGTACAATATAAGTTACTTTTGTGAATGTATTAAACAAATTTTACTCACTCTTTAAAACAAAAAATTATTATGAAAAAAACATTACTTATTTTAGCAATCTCTATTGTTGCTTTAGGTTTAAATGCGCAAACAACAAAAGTGTGGAACTTGGGCGGTGATACCTCGCTTCCAAATCCGTTTCCACTTTCAACCGGTATTGGAACTGGTGATGGTACAACTGGAAACCCCGCTTATCCAGTTATGATTGATGGTTTAGGAATTACTGGTATCGCCTCTAACGTTAATATGGGTGCTGTAAACGCTTCTGCAAAAACACTTGGTAATTATACTTTTCCAAACAGGTTTCAGTTTAATGGAGCAGGATATTCAGGTGCAGCGGCAGGTGATGTAACGCCTACGGTTAATATGCCAGTTCAAAGGTTTTTGAGTTTTAATGTGTCGGGTAATAGTACAATTTATTGTATAGGCATTACAGGTTCTAGTAGCTCAGAAAGAAAATTATTTGTAACTGATGGTACTAATTTTGTGGGAAGTGTCACATTTCTAGCTGGTTCTGCCCTTAACGATGGAACTATAAGTTATACTGGACCTGCAGCAACTTTGTATGTATTTTGTAATGCTTCATGTAATTTGACTTATCTATCTGCTACAAACTATGTTACTACCTCAGTTAATTCAGTACTTGCCGACAAAGGAGTTGCTTATAACGGATCTTATATTACTAATACCAAAGGATTAGATATCGAAGTGTTTAATGTGTTGGGAAAAAATATTGCAAAAGCAAACACTTCTATTTCAACTGCCAACTTTCAACGTGGAATATATATAGTTCGCATTGCAGGTACTAGCGAAGTTTTGAAGTTTAGCATTTAATAAAATCTCAGATTTGTTTTTTCAATATAGGTAGAATAAAGATTGAATTTAGTGAAATAAGGCTGTCATCAAAGTGAAATTTGAGGCAGCCTTTTTTTTGTAGTCAGCTTATTGGATTGATTTATTCGAGAATAATATTTATTTTAGCAATCAATTTTTTATAATACTCATAAAAGATAAAAAGGGGGACAAGCGGTGAGGAAACCGCTTGTCCCCCGTTTTGTAATTGTGCTCATATAATTATTTTATGGAACTTATTCAAATTCTAGCCCAAATATTAAACACCCACGAAAACATTCAATTGTAATCGTGGGTGTTATATTTATTTAATTATCTGCATCTTAATTGGCACATTGGCATATTTGATTATTTGCAGATTATTTACTCCTTTTTTACTTTGAAAGCATTAACTTCATAATTTTGTCGTTTGATTTTAGGATGTAAATTCCATTGACATACGTACTCATATCAATGTTTTGATTGGAACTGATTATTTTTCTACCTACAGCATTATATACTTGCAAATCTGATTGTTCTGCGTTGTAAATAATACGTCCGTCAAAGTTGATTCCAGTCATTTTCTGTACCATATTTCCAGTTGTACCTTCTTCTACTGTTACTGCATATATATTGTAATTAATACCATCGGTTACTGTGTAATTCACAGGAGTGGTTGCCGAGTTTGAAAAATCTGTTGACAAGGTTGATGCTGGACTTACCGAAGTACCAACCCCTGCAAGGGTAATTGTAGGTTGCAATGCAGATAGACCAGTGCCAATAGGTAGTTTTGCATAAATGGTTTTGGCAGTTTGGTCGATGGTGGCTGCTACACTGCTCACATTGAATGAACTAATTTGCAAACTTGGTGCTACGAATTGAGTACCATTCAATAAATAATCGATGGCATTACTGAATAATGTCATAGCATCGTTCGTGAAATTGCCATAACTCAAATCAGACACAGGTATCATCAAGTATTTTGAATTGACAACTCCACGGACAGCTGCAGGTACATCATGAATTGCAATAGCATTTCCCGAGACGGCTTTTGGTGCAATAGCAACATTGATACTTCCTGCAAGAGTTACATCAGCTGGTTGAATTCCTTTTCCACCACTTACTGCTGATAGAAGATCCATTGACCCAGTATTGATAGTAATTCCAGCAAAAATTGGATGTGAAGGCTGCATTACACTTATAGCCAAATTGGTAGCTGATCCATTATCAGGTGTTCCCCAACCCCATTTTGGATCGGCGGAATATACATAGGATTTGAGATTCAAGATAGGTTTATCCACCGATTTTAAAGCTCCAGCTTCAAGGTTTGCACTGGCAACGGTTTCATTTAACACAATTAAATCATAAGCATCATATACTGAACTTGCTGGTGCTGTAGCTTCCGCTGCTTTTAAAGTAACCAAATAATTAGGGTTTTCATTTATCAAAGGATAGAGTTTAGTATCGGTTGCCGATACAGTACCAGTAGCTGTAATATAAAGTACTTTTTTAGCAGTGGTTGATTTCACATTGATAGAGCCTGCCGAAGTGATAACTGCACCTCCATAACCACTAATTGAAGTGGCAGTAACAGTATAATCAAATTTTCCTGGGTTAACGCTAGCCCCAACAGTTCCAGCAATAGTATAAGTGCCTGTGTTTGTTCCAGTTGATGCGTAAAGTCCTGAAAGATTAGTAGGTAAGCCTGAAACTGTAGCACCTGTTGCATTGCTAATATTATATACAATGCTTTCAATAGTAGCTCCAACTTTCAGGGCTTGGTTTGTACTGCCAGAACTCAATGTGATTACGGGTGCTGGTGGAGCTGAAGGTACAGTAAGCGTTACGCTGTAGTTAACATTGTTCACGCCATCAGTTGCTGTATAAACCACTGGAGCACTAAAATTTTGAGCTGTTTTTGGCGAATAATCAGTTGCAGTACCACCAATAGTTACGATAGGAGTAATTGCTGAAAGATTCGACCCGTAAGTCAACTCGGCTGTTATCGTTTTTGCAGATTCATCGATAGTTGCTTCAACTCCTTGTGCTACAAATTTAACTATGGAAGGAGCTGCTGGAGCCATTGGAGTAATATCAAAACCGCTGATATTTACATTTTGGGTGGAGCCACCACTTGTACTTGTTGTAAAAGTAATTTTTACAAATTTGCCCTTAGCAATACTGAGACCAGTAACTTTGGACATATTCATTCCATTTGCTCCTGTATTTCCATTAATATTCGATATAATATTGGTGCTGGTAGTAACATCTTCTAATAAAGTATAAGTTCCATCTTTAGTATCGGCTACTGATACCTGAAAAATGGTTCGAGCAGAAGTTGAACCCGAACTTGAACCCCAAACCGTAATGGCCGAAGCAGAAGTACTAACCAATGAAATGACGCATTCTTTAAGTTGTACACGTGCATTATCGGGTGCAGGAAACACGGTATTACTTGTACTACCACTCATAGTTGCAGCATCTAATGCATAAAAAATATCGCCGGTGCTAAAAGTATAGGATGTAATGCTGCTCGATGGTTTTGGATTTAAACGTAGAAGTATATCGGCCGCATTTACAGTCATAAAGCTCATTAAGAGAACCCATACAGCAATTAATTTTGTGTTAAGTTTTTTCATACATTTTAATTTTTAAGGATAATTTTTTTTGAGAATTATTTAAGTTCCAAAAATACTGTGTATAAATATAATCTATGTTCAAAAAATGATATATAAAGTGGATAAATTGACGAGGGGAAAAAATAAACGAATAATGCTGTTCAACTAACACTAAAATTGGCTGCAATGGATAGTGAAAAGGTAATAATGTAAATGAAAACAGCATATATAACTTCCCTGTAAACTCTACAAAATCACCTTAATTCTTTGCCCATCAACTTGCACCACATACAGTCCTTTACGAAACTGCCCGATAGGGAAACTTACGCTGTTGGTAGCATTTCCGTATCGGGAAGTAATGATTTTTCCGCAACTATCGAAAATAGTTACTTTTTGGATACTCGCTGATGATGATCTTATTTCGAGACTTTCTGCGATTTGAACCAACAGGATTTCATCTTTTTTTTTTGAATATTGGTTGTTGTTGCAGTTTGATTAATTTTTTCGTATTCCAAACTTGCCATAATAAACGGCCCGAGCACTTTGCCTTCAGTGTCGTTGTTTATCTTCACATCGCTGCCGCACAAATAATAGCTTGCATCGCCTTTGCGAGTTCCACTTAGTCCTGCAGATTCACAACTCTGTATAAGTTTAATTTTTCCATTGCCTTCTTCTACCACAAAGTTGGCTATCAGCCCTTTGTAGGCTTTTATGGCCATCGTTTCGTAAATAGATTTATCCAAAATTCCCAACCGAATTCCTTTCAGATACGAATAGGTAAACATGGACGAAGCGGAAGATTCTAAATAATTATACAAATTACAGGGACTGCCTTTCAAGGTATTATCGTATTGTAACAATTGATACCAACAACCAGAAGCGGCATCCTGTCTGTCTTTCAGTCCATCGGCTACTAAGTTGCTGTAATTTACAAGTCGAGTTCGGGCAGGGTGGTTGGCGGGCATATATTCCAAGGCATCGACCAAAGCTGCAAAAAACCAACCCATGCCACGTGCCCAAAATTCCTGCGATTTGCCGCTAACTGGATCAGCCCAGTATTTTGAAGCATTGTTCGTTGGTTCAGCCGACCAAGCATGGTAATTTAGTTTTTTTGTAGCATACCAGGTATACTTGAATACTGTATCGAACTGCAAAGCTATATCATTCCATGATGCTGTATTATCCGCTTCGCCATTTTCCAACCCATAATTTCCTTGCCATTCGGCATAAAGTGCAGCACCCATATACAATCCATCGAGCCACATTTGGTTGGTATACTGATTTTTATGCCAAAAACCACCTTTGCCAGGAAGATTACTAGCAATTCGTGTATGTTCGTTTTTCAGTTTATTTCGGCAAATTGTAGCGTTGGCTTTGTAGGTCGCTGCCTTGGCAGTTTGTCCTTTTTCGGTAGCAATACGGGTCAATTCAAAAAATATTTTTCCAGCATTCAAATCGTCAATATTACTTGTACCGAGCACCATAGTTGTATTATCGGCAAAATCTTGCATTCCTGTAAAATAATACGCACAGCGCGAATCTGTTTTATAGTGCTCGTAGGTTTTCAGTATGGCTTTGGCTACCAATCCGTCAACATAATCCCAAATAGCAGTCCGGTTGGTTGTAGGAGTTTTAAAAGACAAAGTTGTTCCTTTATTATTAAAATCGCCCATGCGAGAATCTATTATCCACTTTGAATAGAGTGTATCGGGGCGAAAAACTGCAGCATTTGAACTCAACAATACAAAGAATAAAAAAATGATTAACAAATATGTTTTGCTGATTACTGAGTCCTCATTGAAATGATGGTTTTTCATAGAAAATGGGTAATTGGTGATTGTTAATGGTTGTTCTGTTTGTTATTAATTATACTTATTTTATTAGAACCATCTGTTTGTAAACACCACTTTCAGTAAATACATTTACCAAATAACTTCCCTTACTTAAGTTACTCACATCAATAGTATTCAGATTTGAAATCTCACTTCTAAACAAAACTCCTGTCATACTGAAAATCTCTATTTTTTTCACAGCATTTTTTGAAGAAACCACCAAACTATTTATTACCGGATTAGGATATAGTTTTACTTCATCTAATTTAGTAGTTGTTGTTCCAGTAGTAGTATATGAAATACTCATATAAAACCTTAAATCCGCAATTAACTATTAAAAGAACTGTTAAAATGACACATAACTATTTAATAATAAATAACATATAATCATTTTAACAGTTGAAAAAAATCACCTATCTTAGTGCTGTGAACAAAAAAGAAACAATAATTTTT
>JBBRHJ010000202.1:0-7085 GCA_038222885.1 Bacteroidales bacterium
TGGTCCCACGAAGTCTGGTTCGCAACCCAATCCAGTATAACTGCCATGCCCCGGTTGTGGGCGCTGTCGACCAGCCGGCGTAAGTCATTCAAAGTTCCAAATTCGGAACCAACCGAAGTTAAATCCTTAATGCAGTAGGGCGAATTAAACGATTTGGAACCCGTTCCAACAGGAAAAACAGGCATCAGGTAGATTACATTTACTCCCAGCGCTTTAATATTGTCCAAACGGTTTATAACTCCCTGAAAATTGCGTGTGGAACTAAAGCATCGCATATTTACCTGGTATATTGTGGCATCTGCCGGATCGGGAATATTTGTAAAAGGAGTGCCATATTGAACGGGATCCTGCGAATAGGCTACAGTACTGAACAGCACAAAACCAAACAGAAGAGCGTGCAATAGATACTTCGTATATTTCATCATGCAAATTTTTTAATTGATTGCAATTGCATTTATTCTATCTGATGCTGAAAAGTGAAAGCCATTTCGGGCATTCAAATCATGCAAATGCCAATTTCAGCTGAATTTCTTCACCCTCATTAATTACATCAAAAGTAACAATGTTTCGCAATCCGACTGTTTGCAGATAATCTACTTATACAGCGTATCTTTTGTTTTGGCCAGCTTACAGGTAGGATAAAGAAATTACTATTGTCTGATCGGTTTTGCCGAAATTAAATTTTGCATCAGTATATTTTGGCGGACCAAAATGCCCCTTTGCATTATTTGAAACCGCGATTCCCTCTTTGGGCATCCCTATAAAATTAGTGTTCAGCTTTTTATTATTGTCCTCATCATGAAATACATACACGGCATAGGTTCCCAAAGCAATATTTGTAAAAGTGTATTCAACTGTATTGCCCGCAGTTTTTACAAATCCGGATGCAATTGCCTTTTCAGTTTTTTCAGGGAAACCATCTCCTGAGTTAAATAAGAAGAAACCTACCTGCCCGGTATTGTTCCGGATATTTTTAACAACAACTTTCAGGTTTCCTTTTTTGAGCTGGGTCTGGCTTGTTGCTGAAAGGCCAGCAGTCAGCATACATGCCAATACAAAGAATTTCAAGGATTTTAGTGAAACTTGGTTTTGATTCTTTTCAACAGACATTTTTGGGAATTTTTGACGAAAGAACGGACTAAATACAATTCCGACAGTTATCGGAACCAATTCAGTACTTATCCCTCCATTATTTATAGCCTTTATTAACGGTATAATGCTTTGTCGTATTTAATAGTATATTATTTTTCTTTCTCTGATTTTTAAGGGTATTGTATTTTTATACTCTATAGTTTTTATCCAATTACCTATTTTGTCGAATGAATATTCATAGGAGTATTCCTCTGGATCAATATTAATTTTTGTTATTTGAAGTTTTAAAATATTCCCGTTTTTATCAAATGTTTGTATTGTCGTTTCCTCTTTCGTCTTTATAATTTTTTCATATATTTTTGTACTATTTTGATAATATGAAATTACTCTCGATGAAATGATCGAATTGTCAACTGGATCTTTAATAATAATGTTAGACTCCTTTCCATCAAGATATTCATAGGTTACAGTACTTACCTGTTTTCCGTTTATTAAAAAACTTTCTTTTGAGATCAAATTGTTTTTATATTCGTGTTTGTATTCTGATAAAAAATCTTCTTCCTTTCCATATTCATCGCGTGAATGTTCATGATACATTGAATACACTTTATTCCCTAGTGTGTCAAATCTATAACTTTCTTCAATAATACTATTCTCATTGTCTTTCGATTTCTCAACTTTATGGTAAATAAGCGTATGGTTTAAATATTTTTTAATTAATTTTTCAGTAATATTTCCACTATCATCAATCAATTTCTTCTCAATTAATTTATTCAAATCATTGTATTTGAATAACTCCTTTTCAAAAAGTTCGCCGTCTCTGTATTTTATGATAGAAACTAAATTTTTTCTATCATCATATTTGAATAATGCTTTAACTTTAATAGTCATATCAGAAAGTTTATATATCTGATTTGATTCAACTATCTTATTATTAAGATATTTATAGTCAGTTATGTCCCATAGATAACCATATTCATTATATTCTCCTTTGAGAATTTGGTTACCATTTTTGTCAAATCCAAATTTAAAACCTGTTTTGTTGTATTGTATATCGTCAATTTTTAATTTCCGATTTTCATATTCATTTAAAATATTTCCCTTTATAATATTACCGATACTATCTCTAGCCAAGAATGTTAAATCAGAAACAGAACTAACTTTCCCAATCAAATTCAATGAATTCAAAGTTTTGGTTTCAATTTGACAAAAAGATAATTGAGTTATTAGGACAAAAAATAGAATAAGAAAATTTTTATTAACCATAATCACTTTTTTTTTGCAGTTAAATACTATATTAACATAAGATTTTGTTTTTGCAATAAATTTCGTTTCAAGTCCTGAATTTTATCCCTTATACTTATCGCTAACATTCACAGCTAGCCGCCAACATCTTGAGCAATCATGTCAGATTGCGGAGCGCTGTCGGACAGGTAGCTTGGATAGCCGAAATTAGGAGTTAAATGTTTGTCTTTGCGACAATTTTTTTTTTGTAGCATTACTAATAACCATTTTTGCTAAAAAAATCCGCTCTTTTTTCCAACCTGTCGTTATATATTTTTGAGTTAATGTCTAATCGACTAAACACTCCAAATTCTATTATCTCATTCAAATAAATAAGCAGAACTGTTAATCTGCTGTATAAATATTTCCATTGTTCTTCAATATCCTCATCAGTACTAAAAATAAAATTCAAATTTTGAAGTCCAGTTAAATTGTCTTTATTTCTAGTTGTAGAAGGATGCAATGCTTTATTTGAAAGATTTATTAAACTGTCTTTGAGTTCTTGGTTAAATACAAAGTTGTAAATATCAACTCCTTTAATTGATTTTGTTATTAGTGCTTTTTCTGAAAGTTCTAATAATTCAAGTAAGTCTTCATTTGAAATACTTGTAGAATTATATTTTTCTTGTTTATTGAAATCATCAATAAAGTCAGATGTCAGAAATATTCGAAGTAGAATTATCAAGTCATAAACGAATGGTTTTCTTATGAGTGCATATGCTACTGTAAGTCTTTTTTCTTTAGAGGAATTTAGTGCGGTCTTCAAGAAATAACATATATCAATTATTATTCCGTAAATGATATGATTTTCTATTATGTCATCGTGTAATGTTCGTTGTCCAATCCTATTTAGAAAATCAAAAGAATGTTCATTTTCGTTTGGTAATTCATTCCCATTTATATTTACGACTGACACCTTTAAGCCAATATAATTATCGTCAATAAGAAATGTTTCTATTTGTGATAATAGAAAATCGCAGAAATTATGTTGTTTCTGGAATTTCTCAGGTAAGAAAATGAAGTTCATTTGTTAACTAATTATTTATTTTACTGTCATTTCTTTTTTTTGTACACTTACCGCTAAGTATAGTATACATATATAACAATCTTTCCTTATCAAGACCTTCCTATAACTCCGAAACCTAGTATATCCTCTCCTGCACTTCAAAGATAAGCATCTACTATGGATTTTATCCGCATGTCAGGAATTAAATACGGTTGTAATTAACGATTCGGATTAAATCGTCAAATTTAGATCAACACGTATAAAAAAGATAAGCTTCAGCGGTAACTGCAACAATATTAATTTAATACATTCAGAAAAACTAAATTCATAACAACCTGAAAACCTATCCCATGAAAGCCTATGCCATTTTCTGCGATATAATGACTAATTTTGCAGTTCAATTTATTACTATGAACAAGCTTATCCGTTACTTCCTGCAGGGGCTTCTGTTTATTTCGCCGCTGGCCATAACCATTTATGCCATTTATGTTTCGTTTCAGTTTGTTGATGGATTGCTCATACAGTATCTTACTGATTTAATCGGCTTTAAAATTCCCGGCCTTGGATTGATCATCATATTGACTTTCATCACTTTAATAGGAATTATCGGAAGTTCAATCCTCCTAAAACCTATTCTGCAATCACTCGATAAACTTATCAGCCAGGCACCGCTGGTTAAAATTATTTATACCTCGATAAAAGATTTCATGTCGGCGTTTGTGGGTAAGGATAAAAAATTCACCGAACCGGTACTCGTAAAACTCAGCCAGGATTTTGATATGGAAAGGCTCGGCTTTATTACGCAGCACGATCTCACAGGCCTTGGTATCGAAGCTGACAAAGTAGCTGTTTATCTGCCTCATTCCTACACTTTCTCGGGAAACCTTGTGATTGTTCCGGTTGCAAACATAAAAACACTGAATGCCAACTCAACCGAAGTGATGAAATTTATAGTAACCGCAGGTGTTACCGCCATACATGAGCTAAAAGTCAGCACAGAAACACCGCCTGAAACAGAAGGACTAACCCAATAAGCCTGTCCTGCCTGCTATTCAGTAACGCAAGAAAGGAGACGGGCGATTGAGGGAAGCGAAGAAACAGATATCCGAAGAAACCCTTTAAGAACCGTTTACAATACTCTTTGAAAATAATAGAACACCGAATTCCCTTTTTAAGATTATGAAAAAACCTCTGATACTAATCACTAACGACGACGGAATAAATGCTCCCGGGTTGCGATTCCTGATAGAAACCATGCGCCCGCTGGGCGACTTGCTTATTATTGCTCCCGACAAACCGCAATCGGCAATGGGACACGCCGTTACTATACAATCTCCTTTGCGTATCCATGCCATAACTGAAACAAACGGATACAGGGAGTATAGCTGTAACGGAACGCCTGCCGATTGTGTAAAATTAGGCGAAAAGGTAATTCTCCGCGGCAAACCCGACCTTATTGTTTCCGGCATTAACCATGGCAGCAACGCATCCATCAATATTTTATATTCGGGCACCATGGCCGCAGTTATTGAAGGCGCCATGGAAAATGTCCCCTCAATCGGATTTTCCTTAAATGACTATTCACATGAAGCTGATTTCAGCCATTGTGGTAATATAATTGCCTCGCTTGCATCGAATGTGCTGGAGCATGGCCTTGCCGATGGCATATGCCTTAATGTGAATATTCCTGCACTCAATGGCAGTCCGGTAAAAGGGATCAGGGTGACGAAACAGGCCAAAGCATACTGGGATGAGCATTTCGACGAGCGCCAAGATCCGCATAAGCGGGATTATTACTGGCTCAAAGGCGAATTTGTGAACCTGGATAACGGAGAAGATAATGATCACTGGGCACTCAACAATAATTATGTAAGTATTGTGCCTGTGCAAATCGACCTTACGGCACACCATATGATCAATAAGATAAAAGATTGGAAATTAGATTTCTAGAAATTAATCAGCCGGTTAATGCAATGAGAGAGGAATACAAGCCACAGATTTCGCCGATTGCGCAGATAAGTTTATGTCTGGCGTTTATAATTTTGCAATAAAAACCGCTGAAAACAGTTCAAATTCTGTGTAAATCTGTGAAATCTGTGTCAAAACAGCTTACATCAGGACTGAATAGTAACGAATTATTAAATCTTTCGGATGTCGATTGGAAATTGGTTAAAGCAGGATAAAATAGTACTCGGAGGTCTGCTTGGCCTGGTAATCCCGGTGCCGGTTGCTCTATTCTTTGCGGTAATACTCCGGCTGATACAGATTAATTTTCACGTGCTGGCAAGGATCAGAATGACGGATTTATTCCTGCTTGGCCTTGCCGCGAACCTTTTTGTAATGAGGTATTATTTCCTGAAACTTAAGTTTGAAAACACCGGCAAGGGAGTTATGATCATTACGATACTCATGGTTATGGCTTTTTTCTTTTTTCTGAAGAACAGCAATCTTGTACTCCCATTTTAACAAAATGTAGATTTAAAGGATGAAATATTACATTATAGCCGGAGAAGCATCAGGCGATTTGCACGCCTCAAAGCTTATGAACGGCATTAAAGCCCGTGATGCACAGGCAGAATTCCGTTGCTGGGGTGGTGAACAAATGCAGCAAGCCGGTGGCACAATTGTTAAACACTACCGCGATCTGGCTTTCATGGGTTTTCAGGAAGTAATACTTAACCTGCGCACCATTTTGCATAATATCCGTTTCTGTAAAGAAGATATCCTTGCATGGAAACCGGATGCTGTTGTCCTGGTCGATTACCCGGGCTTTAATATGCGCATAGCAGAATTTGCCAAAAGCAAAGGAATAAAAGTATTTTACTACATTTCGCCCCAGGTGTGGGCCTGGAAAAAGCACAGGGTTCACAAGCTTCATCGCAATACGGACCTGGCATTCGTGGTCATGCCATTCGAAAAGGACTTCCATGCAAAATACGGTTATCAGGTTGAGTTTACCGGGCATCCCATGCCCGACTCCATGGATCTGAATGCAAAAATTGATGAAGCTGCCTTTCGGGAAACCAACAACTTAAACGAAAAACCGATAATAGCACTTATCCCGGGCAGTCGCAAACAGGAACTGCACCGCATTCTCCCTCACATGCTTAAAATAACTGAACGCTTCGCGGACTATCAGTTTGTAATTGCAGGAGTGTCCACACTCAGTAAGGATTTTTACGCAAAACTTATAAAAAACTACCCGGTGAAAGTGGTTTATGGACAAACGTACGATCTGCTGAGAGTTTCGCGTGCAGCAGCCGTTAAATCAGGCACTGTAACGCTCGAAACCGCCATGCTTGGCGTGCCGCAGGTAGTTTGCTACAGGTTTAGTTTTCTTTCTGCTTTGGTTGCATGGATGGTGGTGCATGTAAAATACATTTCCCTGGTGAACCTGATTCTGGATCGTAAAGCAGTGGCCGAACTTATACAATACAAATTTACTGCAGAAACACTCAGCCATGAGCTCGCCCCGCTCCTCCCCGATGGAGAAGCCCGAAGCCGGATGCTTGATGATTATAAAGAATTGCTTGAACGCGTGGGACCTCCCGGCGCATCGGATAGGGCGGCTGCAATCATGGTTGAGAGACTACACAAATAGGACTTTGTAGCATTAAAACTCTTTTAGGTTGAAAAAACAGGAGATCTTAAACCCATCAGGGATAAGTTTTTGTTGAGTATAGATAAATATAACGCCTGGCAT
>JBBRHJ010000203.1:0-6952 GCA_038222885.1 Bacteroidales bacterium
GGTTAATAAACAAAAAGATACTGAATGATTGATTGTGTCAGGAAAAAAAACGAAAAAAATCACTTTAATATAAGAACGATGAAAAAAATAATATTCATTATTGTAATAGGCATATTTACGACTACAGTTTTGTTTGCTCAAAACAAACATTCGAAAACCACTATGTACCCATCTTACAAAGGTGTTGTTATGGCGGGATATCAGGGTTGGTTTCATCCGCAAAAAGATGGAATGATGTATCCGGATGAAAATAAAATCCGAATTGATATGTGGCCGGAATTAAATGAATACGAAAAAACATATCCAACCGGACTCAAGTTGAAAGATGGATCCACTGCCCGCTTTTTCAGTTCTACCGATCAAAGCACTGTTGATTTGCACTTTAAGTGGATGAAAGATTATGGAGTGGATGGTGTTTTTATGCAGCGATTTTTTAATGCAACAAAAAAAACTGATACCAGAAATGCTTCAACAACTGTATTGAAATATGCTTTGGAAGCTGCTTCGAAATATGAACGGGCAATTGCAGTTATGTACGATTTATCAGGATTAAAAGCTTCGGGTGAAGATTGCTCCTCAATAATCGAAGATTGGAAATACCTTGTTGATTCATTGAATGTAACAAATCAAAAAGGAACGAAAACGTATCTGTTTCACCGGAACAAACCTTTAGTTGCCATTTGGGGTATCGGTTTTCCGGACAGACCTTACAATATTCGAAATATAGGAATTGAACGATTAATAGATTTTTTGAAAAACGACCCCAAATATGGCGGTTGTGCCATAATGCTGGGAGTCCCAACTTTCTGGCGTGATTTAAATGCAGATTGTATAAACGATTCCTATTTACATGATATTATCAAAAAGTCTGACATCGTTTTGCCATGGATGGTACAGCGATTTAGTCCGTTGCTACACAACGATATGGATCGTTATCGTGATGTTATTCTGGGAGATATGAAATGGTGTAATGAAAATAAGCTAGATTACGTTCCGTGTGTATGTCCAGGTTTTAGTTGGCATAATCTGAGTAGATCAGAATTTCCCGACGATGTTAAACCAAGTGGTTCTATTCCACGTCAGGGAGGTCGGTTTTATTGGCAACAAATTTCAACGGCTTTAGTGTCAGGTGCTGATATGCTTTATGTGGCTATGTTTGATGAAGTAAATGAAGGTACAGCAATTTTTAAATGTACAAATAATCCACCTGTTAGCAAAACAGCAGAATTCATTAACATTGATGGAAAACCTTCTGATCTTTATCTGTGGTTGACCGGTGAAGCTGGTCGAATGCTCCGCAAAGAAAAGCCATTATCAATGCTAATGCCAATCCGATAAAAACTATTAATGAGGTTGTTTTGATCTAGTTCATGTATAATAACCGTCAAAAGACTTAACTTAGTTCCTACGGATTATACATTGAATACCAAGTTGTGAAAACCACTTTTTGTCTTAAACTACTTTAATAGCTCGAAAATTTTATAGTACTTTGCATTATATCTAAAATGAACAATTTTTTTAATTCCCTTTTTTATAAATGCACTACAAGTTAGAATAGCATTCAGTTGAAAACTGAATATACACTGCCTAATATACAAGCTGCTAAATGCTCTGTATGAAAATAATAATCAATTAATTATATAAATATCATGAAGAAAATTTCAATTCTTTTTTTACTTTTCATCTCATTTGTTTCCTATTCTCAATCAAATGATTCTAATCGGTCTCTAATTAAAACAAAGACCGAAGCTTCAGATTTTTTAAAAGCTCCTTATCTGCTTTACCCTGCCTATAATACCAAAATGATGATTGTTTGGCAGACGTTAAATACAAATACATGCACTGTTGTTTGGGGAACTAACGAAACTTATTCATCAGGTTCACAAAATACAACTGAATACGGAACATCTCACCAACATAAAATTATGTTGGAAGGATTAACCCCCGGAACAAAATATTATTATCGGGTAACTACTAATAATGCAGAATCAAAGACCGGTAATTTTTTTAGTGGAGCTGCTGATACAACAACTGCAGTCAGTTTTTATGCTTATGGTGATACCCGTACTTATCCGGCAACTCATAATGGTATTGCCAAAAAGATAATGGAAGAAATAAATCTGAATCCAAAATCACAATCTTTAATAATAATGAGTGGTGATTTGGTTGAAAAGGGTGATACCGAATCCTATTGGACAACTCAGTTTTTTGATCCACAATTTACCAGTATTCAGGAAATGTTAGCGAGGTTACCCTATTTGGCATCAATGGGCAATCATGAGGGACAAGGTGCCCTTTTTGGAAAATATTTCCCTTATCCAGAGTACGTTTCAGGTCGATATTATTATTCATTTGATTATGGTCCGATACATTTTACAGTTCTGGATCAATACACCACTTATACAAAAGGAAGTGCACAATACATTTGGATGGAAAACGACTTGGCAGCTTCTTCAAAACCCTGGAAAATTATACTGGATCATGAACCGGGTTGGACAGCTTACCCAACATCAGGTGGACATGGAAATAATACAACCGTTCAGACACTCATTCAGCCATTATGTGTAAAATATGGAGTTCAGTTTATTATTTCAGGACATAATCACTTTTATTCACGTGCAAACGTAGATAATGTAATGCACATTACTTCAGGAGGTGGAGGTGCTCCTCAGTACACTCCGGCTGATAGACCAAATATTGTGAAGATGGATAAATCATATCATTTTTGTAAAATGGATATTGATAAAAATATTTTGAAATTCACAGCAGAAAGGACTGACGGTTCAATTATTGAAACGTTTGATTATGTTAATACAAATGTGAGTGCTATAATTGACCTTAAACAGAATCAATTGTCTAACAGTTTTTCTGCCTACTCAAAAGATAATTCAATTACGATATTGAATAAACTCAACCTTAAAGGATTCTACATTGTATATGATAATTGGGGTCAAGAAATAATACAAAAAGAATTAACCGGAGATACAAATCAAGTTTCGATGAAAGTTCCGGGAGTTTATTATATTCGTATCAATGCAGAAGACAGTTTCATTGTGAAAAAGGTTTTATTTGGAAAGATTTGATTTACAAAAGAAAAGAATATTTCATCTGTTAATAACTAAGTAATTTGGGACTCATATCAATGAAAGTAAAATCAATAATCGTCATTATCTCACTAATAATCTCCGGATTTATAAACGCTCAGAAAATTCAAAATTCAGATTCTATTCATTTAAAGGAAATAATAGTATATGGAGTAAAAGGAGGAGATGCAAAAAGTGGGTATAGAAATGATAATATTCAGTTAGGGCTGTTGGGTGAAGTTAAATTAATAGATGCTCCATATTCTGTCCATGTAATATCTTCAAAATTAATTGAAAATACAGGTTCACATACTTTAGGAGATGCACTAAGAACAAATCCAACTGCAAGTATTCCTCAAACACCAAGTAACGATGGGCGGGGACTTTCAGAAGTTTCTATTCGTGGTTTTGACCCAACCTATATGCAAAATGGAATGATATTGAATACTTATATTCCCATGCCGGTGGAAGATGTTGAAAGAATAGAAATTTTTAATGGCTTTTCAAGTTTTTTTAATGGTTTTCAAAATTTGGGCGGAACTGTCAATTTTGTTACGAAACAACCAACCCGAATCCCAATAGTAGCATTTAGTTTAGGACAATACAAAGGTGGCATAGATTATATTCATGCAGACTTGGGAGGCTCTATCGATCTGAATAAAAGACTTACATACAGGTTTAATGCTTATACAGAAGATGGTACTAGTTTTGTTGAAAATTCAAAACAACGAAATACAAATTTTTATGGAGCTTTGAGTTATCAAATTGTAAAGAAAACCTACTTAAAATCAAATTTTTCGCATCATGATTTTAATATGCAGGGTCAACAAACTCTTTTTATAATAGATCCAACTAAAGGTATAAATGTCCCAGATGCAAATCAATTTGATGCAAGAAAGTTATATGGCCAGCCTTGGACTTACACAAAAGGGAGTCAGGATAGAGTGGAAGTTTCTTTAGAATCAAAGATAAACAATATTTTTTCATTTAGATCAGCCTATAGTTATACTGATATTTCCCGTAAAAATAATGGTGTTACTTCAACATTTACTGACAATGACGGTAACTATAAGCAAAGTTACTCTGATGGAAATCAATCAAGTGCTTATATAAATAACTTTTACGCATTTATGGATGCTAATTTTTTGACTTGGAAAATTAAACACGATCTTAGCTTTGGATATATGGAGAATGATTTCATACAACAAAATAATCCCAAAAGTCTCAAAAACATAGCACTAAAGCATTCTAATAGTTCAAATGCTCCTTCGTCTATTTTCAATATATTTTCACCTACATACGTTGCTATGCCAGATACATTTGCTTTAACGCCTCAAACACAGAAGCTTCAGCAGAGTATTAAATCAGGTATTGTTAGCGATAGAATTAAAATTAATCGATTTTTCATGGTTTTTGCGGGTGTCAACTATTCAGAATATAGTTACAAAAATTTTAATACAGAAACTGGAATTATTACTGCCGATTTCACTCAAAAGAATTTCACACCCAATGTAGCAGTTACATTCAAACCGGACTCGCTAGTTTCGGGATACGCATCGTATATGCAAGGTGTTGTTGCCGGAGGTTTTACCACAACTCCATTTGCAAAGAATGTGAATGAAGTATTGGATCCAAGTGTAAGTGATCAATATGAAGTTGGAGCTAAAGCAAGGCTTTGGAATATGGATTTTACCGCTTCGTTATTTAATATCAATAAAATAAATGAGTATCTTGATCCGCGTGATTCGGTTTATAAACAAGATGGACGAGAAGTACACAGAGGACTTGAGTTTACTGCAAAAGGTAAAGTATTTAAAGGTTTGACATTTGTAGGTGGTTTAACATTGCTAGATGCTAAAATTACAAAAGCTGCCGATAATCCTGCCATCGAAGGTAAAATGCCGGCCAATGTGCCTACTACGCAGGTAAGTACTTACCTAGAGTATGATATACCGGGTATGGATGGATTAAATGTTTCTTTGGGAGCTAATTATAGTTCTAAACGAGCTTGTGATGCAACTAATATAAATTTTTTGCCCGACTATACTATTTTTGATGCAGGATTACGCTATCAAACAGATATTTTAAGACACAATCTAACCCTGAATTTTAATGTGTCTAATCTTACAAACAAAACCTATTGGGCTACCTATAAACCAAAGGGTACTGTGGGAATGGGACTTGGAGCTCCGAGACTTATGTCTTTATCGTTGAAATATGAGCTTTGATATTTAAATGAATAAATAATCTTGAATAATGAAAGAATTAATTTCAGTTGCCCACATGTTAATGGGAGCTTTTGGTATTATGTCTGCTATATGGCTGTTGGTAGAATTACTCAATATGAATGAGAACAACAAAAAAAGAATAAACAATGCGACGGTTTTGACCACTGTTTTTATTTGGCTGACCTACATTTTAGGAATTTTCTTTTATGTTAATTATCATTCTATAGGCAAAGAAATAATTAAGGCGGGCGAATGGGCGTGGGTACAAAAATTTATTATGGAAGCCAAAGAACACAATTTCTTTTTATTGTTATTGTGCACTTATATTCCTTTTGTTGTATTTTACGGAAATCTGCAGAAGAGTACAAAAATGAAAAAACTTGCCATTACAATTACTTTTTTAATTGTCGTTGTCGGTCTAGTTCAAAGTGGTTTGGGCGAAATGGTTTCAAGAACAATAAGAATGAGTTTGATGAAAGGAGGTGACCTATGAATAATGTAAAAGAAAAATATATTTGGGGTTATGGATTGTCATTAATCATTACAAGTGTTTTCAATCTGGTGCTTATGGTTGTCAAAATCCTTAATCATGATTTTTCAGTATGGATGAAATTATTGACAGGGCAACGTTTGGTATCTCATGGTTTATTTGTGATTTTGACGTTTTTTATACTAGGATATTTTTTATCTAATGTGAAATCAATTAAGACTATTTCAATTGACAAAATCAGAAAGGCCATATTAATCACCATACCAGCTTGCTTGTTATTGCTTTTGATATTTTGGTTTGCTAAACTTTTTATCTGACGGTAAGTAGCGTTCATTCAGTTTAAACAGGATTGTCGCATTACGAGAGTTAAGTACCAAAACACTCTTAACATAACAGTAGTATGGAATGAATATGATTAAAAGGAAATTTTACAGAAGAGTTTTCTCAATCAATTTTTGCAATTTTAAAAAAAATCAATATCTTTCCAATAATAATTTAAAATGAAAGTACTAAAACAGTTAATCTTACTTTTCTTGCTTTTTTGTATCATTTTTTCTGATGCAAAATCACAATCTATTCCTACAAAACCCATTCGTTTGGCAGTTGCGGGAATGACCCATGGACATATTGCCTTCATTCTTGGCAGAAAGGATAAAGGCGATTTTATTCTTTCTGGTGTTTATGAACCGAATACTGAGCTTGCACTTAGTTTGTCAAAGAAATACGGTTTTAATCCGAATTTGATTTATAACAATCTGGGAAAAATGCTCGACAAAGTAAAGCCAGAAGCAGTTGTTGCATTTGGATCCGTTTACGAACACATGGCAGTCGTTGAAGCCTGTGCGCCACGTGGCATTGATGTCATGGTAGAGAAACCGCTTGCTACCAATATGGAACATGCAAACAAGATGTATGAACTGGCTCATAAATATAATATCAAACTACTCACAGATTATGAAACTTCGTGGTATCCAACCACGGCGAAATCATTTCAACTGGTCAATGACAGTAGTTTTGTGGGCAAACTGAAAAAAGTTGTTATTCATGATGGTCATCAAGGTCCTAAAGAAATAGGTTGTGATAAGGTTTTTCTGGATTGGCTGACCGATCCCATTCAGAATGGTGGTGGAGCATTGATAGATTTCGGCTGC
>JBBRHJ010000204.1:0-6947 GCA_038222885.1 Bacteroidales bacterium
GTTGAAAATTGGTCAAGCATGGCTCGCCAGGATGGAGATTCTGTACCTTATGGAAAACAAGAATACAGTGCTATAATGAAAGGAATGTTTAGTCTTGATTTAGAACAGGCAGGAACTTTTGCTACCTATAACAAAACAGGTTTTAAGAATTTGACTGATGTTCTAAAAAAAGAAGCTTTAGAAAATGGAGCGAGTGAAGTTGATGATAAATTTTTGAAAGACGAAAAAGGGAATCCATACAAACTGGTTCGTTTAGCAAATAATGTCCGTCACAAAAGAATTACTGAAACAATACAAGCACTGAAAAATATTTCTGGTGGAGCAATGCAAACTAATAATATGGGTGATGTAACACCTAAATTTATTGTTTTGGCAACTCTTAACAGTGGTAATCATCCTTTTTCCCATATTGCATCATCAAACGGAAAAGATAACGACTTGGTGGACTTAAATATTGATGCATTAATAGAAGTTCTATCTGATTATAAAGATAATTTTGAAGGAACTGTATTTATTGGCAGAAGAAGCGGCTTTTTGGACGAAAAAGCGAATAGTTTGAAAGCATTGGAGAGTGAATTTGCAAACGTAAAAGTTTTAAGCATTAATGAAGCAATAGATCAATATACAGAACAACTGAAAACACAATTGTAATATGAAAGTTTTCAAAATTGATATTACAGCATGGACTTCGAGTTTTAAATACCCAAACATAATATCTGGGTTCCAACCAACTCTTGAAGTACCACCTATTAGTACACTTTTGGGATTAATCAATGCCGCAGCAGGTAAATACATTAAACATGAGAAACTGAAAATCGGTTATTACTTTGAATTTGAAGCTAAACAAGTCGATCTCGAAAGTATATACCAAATTGAGGCTCATGACAAAGGTTATCCAAAAAACACAACTAAATCGAATATCATAAACAGAGAATTCCTTTTTAATAATCATTTAATTCTTTATTTACAAGATATGGAATTGGTCGATTATTTTCGGCTACCTGTTTATCAGTTATTATTAGGTCGTTCCAATGATTTGGCAACGATAAATAGTATTGAAGAAGTAGATTTACAAGAAATAAATAATGCTGAAAAGATAAAAGGACAAATAATTCCTTTCATGGGTAATTTTCTCCCTGGTCTTATTCAACCATTACCAAAATACTTTTCCAATACTATTCCTCGTAATAATTTAGGGACGGAGGCTTATTCGATTATCAGTTTTAATTTGGCAGATGGACAAACAAATCTCACTGCATATATTGATTATCTCAAACAAGGAAAAGAAATTCATATCTATTTTCACGAACTTGATTTTAGTTCATATTATGGATAGCTCAACCAAATCTGAGGTTCTGGCAAAATCAGAACCTCAGATTACATTAAAACAACACATCCAAGATGGATTGAAGGTATTAGAAAACCTCAGAAAAGGTTTTCCAAACTTACCCATTGCAGATATCGAACATTTTTGGCATTTGCTTTATCTGTGTGTGGTCTGTCATGATTTAGGAAAATCACATTCGGAGTTTCAACGCATGCTCCTAGGTCAACAGCATAAATGGCTAAGACAGCGGCATGAACTATATTCTATTCCTTTTATTGAAGGATTGGAAATAACCGATTCAGAAAAGAGATTGATTAAGCTTGTAGTTGCTGGACATCATAAAAACTACGATGATCTTTTTAGCTTTATTGAACACTCGTACAAACAAGATAATGAAAACAACTTTATGTTTGAGTTGGACGATTACTCAAAACTATCTTTTGAATCAGAATTTAAACAACATATAAATTCTGGCTTTGTCCAATCTTTATTGAAGGAATTCGAAATTACAATTAATAAAATAGATTCGGATTTGCCACGTAAATTTATCTTGGATTACAAACGAAATCCTATAAAGTTAGAACAAGAAAATTACCTCAATTTACTTTTGATGGTGGGTGCATTTAAACAATGTGATCATTTATCATCCGCATTTATTGAAAAAATTGAGATTTTGGAGAATTCAGATTTTGAATTTCTAAATATCAAGAAAATTGCTTTACAACAAAAAGGATTTGATTTTTATCCTCATCAATTGGAAGCTGCGGAAAAGGAAGGAAATGTAATCCTGACTGCCCCAACGGGTTCAGGTAAAACAGAAGCATCATTTCTCTGGTTGCAAAAACAAATGCAAGTCTTTGGACAAGGAAGAGTGTTCTATGTTCTCCCTTTCACTGCATCTATCAATGCGATGTATGAAAGACTTGGTAATGATATTGGCAATAAAGAAAAGGTAGGATTACTTCATGGGAAGTTAACTGAATATCTTGAATGTTTAGTTGAAAGAGAAAATCCAACAATTTCGCAAGAAAAAAGGCAATACCTTACACATAAAATAAAAGAGGATTACCGAACAATTATAACCCCAATAAAGGTGGTAACTCCTTTTCAACTACTCAAAAATATTTTTGGGCTCAAAGGATTTGAGAAAGGAATATTTGAATGGGTTGGAGGTTATTTTATTTTTGATGAGATACATGCATATCAGCCTGATGTTTTTGCTCAAATAGTTGTTCTGATTGAATTTGCAGTTAAATACCTTCGGGTAAACGTTTTTATAATGACCGCCACCTTACCACAGTTTCTTAAACATGAGTTAGAAAATGCTATTGGCAAACATTCCGAAATTTCGGCTAAAGATGAACTGTATGAAAAGTTTACGCGGCATAGAGTCATTCTGCAAGATGGTTTGTTAGCTGATAACTTGAATCTGATTCAAACAGATTTGATAAATGGGAAAAAAGTATTAGTTGTGTGTAATTCGGTGGAACAATCGCAATTAGTTTACAATAAACTTGAATCAAACAATAAAGTATTACTTCATAGCAACTTTAATGCTTTAGATCGAAATAAAAACGAACGAGACTTAAGAGAAGAAAGAGTTCGATTACTTATAGGTACACAGGCAATTGAAGTTAGTTTAGACATTGATTATGACGTCATTTATACCGAACCAGCTCCTATTGATGCTTTAATTCAACGTTTTGGTCGTGTTAATCGGAAAAGAGAAAAAGGTATTTGTGTATGCAATGTATTTAGAGAACAAAACGACGTTGATTCAAAATACATTTACACAAATCAAACTGTAATTAACCGAACGTTAGAATCTCTTAGTTGGTTTAGAGAAAGTATTCAGGAAAAAGAACTTCAAAGAGCCATCGATTTTGTATACCCCACATGGGATAAGAAAGATAAAGAAGAATATGATTTTGTCTATTATGCATTGAAAGAATTAATAAATAGTCAGCTTTCACCATTTATGTATTCCCAAAAATCAGAAGAAGATTTTTATTCCAAATTTGACGGGATTAAAGTATTACCAGCTATAAATGAAGCTAAATTTAAATTATTTTTAAATCAATATGAATTTGTAAAAGCAGAATCATTAAAAGTTCAGATTTCTAAAAAACGTTTTGCTGGATTTATTAATACAGGTGTAATTGAAAGAAAAATCCATGCTTTTGATGCAAAAAATGGAGATAATGTTATTCAAACTAATTATTTTATCATTAAACGAAAATACTCTAATGAATTAGGATTATTAATTAAGGAAGAAGAACAGCAAAGCACTCAAGATAACATTGATGAAATATTTTTGTAGATACATTAACTCAGTTACCTTTCATCACACAATTACTATTATATCTGAACTAAACATGTAACTAAAAGCAAGCTACAAATAGGCATTTCAGGTTCAAAAGAATAATAAATAAAAACGAACTAAATGAATATCACCGGTACACATTTTAATTATTATCACATTTGTCATCGTAAACTGTGGCTTTTTGCTAACGGAATACAAATGGAGCACACTTCTGATTTAGTATTTGAGGGAAAACTTATACACGAGTCCTCCTACCCTCAACGCTCCGAACGATACGAGGAACTTGAAATTGATGGAATAAAACTCGACTACTACGATGCTCGAAATAAAGTGATTCATGAAATCAAGAAGTCGGATAAAGTAGAAGATGCCCACCAATGGCAACTGAAATATTATATCTACGTATTGCAACGAAATGGAGTGGAGGACGTGACTGGAATTCTGGAATATCCCACGTTGCGCCAAACCTCAAAGGTAATACTTACGAATGATGACAAAAAGCAGATTATTGAGGTAACTGAACGCATTGAAACAATTATTAATAGTGAAACTTGTCCAGCAAAACTAGATGCAAAAATTTGCAAGAATTGCAGTTATTATGAGTTTTGTTATGTGACGGAGGATTGAATTGAGGAGATTGATTTGAGATTGAAGAGGGATTGAAGAGGGATTGAAGAGGGATTGAAGAGAGGAGATTGAAGTGGGATTGATTGAGGAGATTGAAGTGGGATTGATTTGAGGAGATTGGTTTGAGGAGATTGAAGTGAGATTGAAGAGGGATTGAAGAGGGATTGAAGAGAGGAGATTGAAGTGAGATTGAAGTGAGATTGAAGAGAGGAGATTGATTTGAGGAGATTGAAGTGGGATTGATTGAGGAGATTGATTTGAGATTGATTTGGGAGATTGAAGTGAGATTGAGTAGATTGAAAGAGGTTGGAGAATAAAAGATTGAGGGAATAGATTGGCTTAGATTGATTTTGGATTTTAAAATTTACAAAATGAAGAAGACTTATTATTTATTTAACCCAGGGCTACTTGAGCGTAAGGATAATACGTTGAAGTTTACTCCATTGGTGGAAAACTCGTTGGGAGTTGAACACGAGGGCGTACCTCGCTATTTGCCGGTAGAAAATATCAGCGATTTATATGTGTTTGGCTCGCTAAAGACGAATAGCTCGGTGTATAATTTCTTGGGGAAAAACGATATTGCGGTTCATTTTTTCGATTATTATGAAAATTACACAGGGTCGTTTATGCCAAGAGATTTTCTCTTGTCTGGAAAAATGCTTTTGGCTCAAACTAAAGCTTATCTGGACAAGAAAAAGCGAATTGTTATCGCCCGAAAATTTATTGAAGGTGCTTCGTTTAATATGCTAAAAAACCTGCGATATTACAACAAGCGTGGAAAGGAACTGGATTTACTGATAGCTCAAATTGAGAAATTTTCGGAACTTATTCCGTTGGCTCAAGCAGTGGACGAACTGATGGGCATCGAGGGCAATATCCGCCAGACTTATTATCAAGCCTTTGATCTGATATTGAACGATTTCGACATGGGTAATCGGACTAAACAACCGCCTCAAAACGAGGTAAATGCCTTAATTTCGTTCGGAAACATGATGTGTTATAGCCAATGTTTGAGGGCAATTCATCAAACACAACTTAATCCAACCATTAGTTACTTGCATTCACCTGGCGAACGTCGATTTTCGTTGTCGCTTGATGTTTCGGAAATATTTAAACCGATACTAGTCGATCGAGTAATATTTAAGGTACTGAATAAGAAGGAAATTCAAGATAAACATTTCGATAAAAAACTGAACAAATGCCTCTTAAACGAAGCTGGTAAAAAGATATTTGTGCAAGCTTTTGAAGAACGACTGGTCGAAACTATTCAACATCGCACTTTAAAACGAAATGTGAGCTACAAACATCTTGTTAAGCTAGAATGTTACAAGCTGAGCAAACATTTGTTGGAAATGGAAGAGTATAAACCTTTTAAAATGTGGTGGTAGGATAGGTGGGATAGAAAAGATTGACGGGAGATTGAGGAGATTGAGGAGATTGAGGGGAGATTGAGGGAAATAGATCGAAGTGATATTTGATTAATTTAAAAAAATGGAATATGGAAAATTCGGAATGGGTAAGCTATAAAATCAGCGTTCGGGATCGACTTAAAGCCTTTTCGCTTGAGGAGCTTAATTTGTCGGAGTTGATTCCTGAAACTACAAGGGGGCGAGTAATCAATTATCAGTTGACAAAATCGGGAACATC
The DNA here is from genome assembly GCA_038222885.1 of Bacteroidales bacterium. Taxonomy (GTDB): domain Bacteria; phylum Bacteroidota; class Bacteroidia; order Bacteroidales; family Paludibacteraceae; genus Paludibacter. Next base: position 5,925 of record JBBRHJ010000204.1, read on the forward strand.
GGTTTATGCAAATTATCGAGCGGCATTCTTTATGATTTGCTCCACCAGTTATTCTGATACCATACATCGGTTTATGCAAATTATCGAGCGGCATTGCGAGCAAGATCAAAGGCGGAATTCTTTAGCAAACTTTCGATTACTGTGGAAGAAGCAGATGAGACAGAAATGTGGATAGATCTGTTAATCAGTTCAAATATCATAAACACGAAACAAATCCGAGAAGTTCATGCTGAAATATTTGAGATCCTAAAAATCCTGTCCTCTATGAGAAAAAAATTAAGCCAATAACCATCGATCTTATTTATTATAGAATAATCTAATCAATCAACATCAATCTGATTCAATCAACATTAATCTCTCTCAATCTAGTCTGTTCCAATCTTCTTCTTCGATTAAAAAAAAAAAGTTAGATTCATTAAAAACAAAAAATATGTATATAATCTTAGTTTACGATATTGGAGAAAAACGAGTTGTCAAAATGCTCAAACTCTGCCGTCAATATTTGAATTGGATTCAGAATTCAGTTTTTGAAGGAGAAATAACGGAGGTAAAATTAAAAGAGTTAACTTTGAGAGCTGAAAGCATTATGTTAAATGATGACAGCCTAATTCTTTTTAAGAGCAGAAACGAGCGATGGCTCGAAAAAGTGATTATTGGGAAAGAACGCAGCAGTGTTGATAATTTTTTATAGAATTTGATTGTCGATGTTATTTGAAATATTGAGAAAAAATAAAAAAAACATTGTTTAAACCATATGTAATTGTTTAAACAAATAATAATCAGAATATTATAAAAGTTGTCGATACCCCAGTGTTTTTATATAATTAAACATCGACTACTTTTAGTCAAAAAAATTGTACATTTGTAAATCATAAGCTATTGAAAATCAATATTTTTTTTGAAAAATTTCAACGGCTTTTAATCGAACCTAAAAGGAATTGAAACTTCTTATTTCGCTTACTCTTGTTCTGAATCCTGACTTTTAATCGAACCTAAAAGGAATTGAAACCGTAAAGCAGCAGT
>JBBRHJ010000205.1:0-6945 GCA_038222885.1 Bacteroidales bacterium
AAGTGGCGAATTTTTTGGGAAAGCATCAGAATTTACTGGTCCTGGTACGCTATCCTATAGTTTAGTATTATTAAAAGCTGGAACTTCACGCTGTAACTTCAGGTCTACAACACAAGCTGATTTTGACCTCTGGCAAGTGGACGAAAACGGCAAAATGAAAAAGGGACGTTACCCGCTGGATGTTTTTTATAATTGTCCATGCAAACCGGGTTTAGGGTCCACAACTGATTTCGTAACTCTAAATACGGCGGATAAAGGTGGATATACGCGCTATAAACCAAACGATCCTGCTTACGGTGGCACTGCTGTTGCGGTTGATAAACGTACCAATAAATTTTATTTAGGATTTAATATTAAATCAACCTTACCTGATGGTGGTCTGCCCGATTTTGAACCTGCTGTAGTTGCTTTCTCACAAGATGGAACTATGGAATGGTGGTCTCGTCTCTATTCAGAAACAACATTAACAGCAGCACCAACACCTGCAAACAGAGTGTTGGCTGTCAGCGAACAGTTAAATTCTACTCCTGATCAATATATCGATGGCTTGGCAATAGACTATTCTCAACCTGCTGAACAAGCAAATTTAATAGTAAATGCACGTTGTCATGGAAATAACGTAGAAAATTTTTGGAAAGGAAATACGATAAATAGCAACCCTTCTGCTAAGGGATTTCAAAATGGGTTTACCGGATCGAATGGAAATATACATTATAGTTGGATTGGCAAGTTAAATCTTAGTACGGGTCAATTAAAAGGAAGTACCTATGTTGGCGAATATAATGAAGGTGCAAACAATTATGGTCCGGCACATACCGATCCAAACCTGAGTGGTTGGCCTGATCCTAATCAGGGCTGGGCAAATTTGAATACGACACGAATAAAACCAAATACAATTAAAGTTCAAGCCGATGGTAGCGTTACAATAATCGCAGCTGGTCGTAGAACAATAACCACGGCAAATGCCTATCAAAAAATGCCAATTCCGTCAACAAATCTAGTAGGGACATGGAATGAATTTGTACGTGTTTATAAACCCGATTTAAGTGTACCGCTTTATAGTTCTTTAATTACAGGCAATTGGAATACAACAACCGGAGCTGGCGGTGGTCAGGTGGAATTAAACGGGTTTTGGAAAACATCAAACGGCATTGTGATTGTAGGTAGACAAAAAATAGCCACTGGCGTGATTGATATGAATACAACCGGTGTTCCTGCTTGGGGAAGTTCTGCATCCTTGGGTGAAAGTGGAGTATTAGCATTTTTAACTGCATCTAATATTATCAATCCAAATGATGGTACAACAGCAGTAAAAAATGATATTCAAGAAGCCGTAAGCATTTATCCAAATCCGGTACAAAAATCATTAAATATCTCATTGAGTTCTGATATTGACAATGTTTCTATTTTCAATTTACAAGGTGTTGAAATGTATACAAAAACATGCTTGGGAAAGACTAAAATACAAATTGATATGAGTAAATATGAAAAAGGTGTATATTTAGTACAGTTGAAAGGAAATAACGTCGTCAATGTTAAAAAAATTGTAAAATATTAGTGGATATAAAATATTCTTCATAGAATTGTGCGTAAAAACAAATAATCAAAACTTCTTTAATCATGTTAAACATTTAAATACAAATTTATTATGAAAAAATCTACTATTCTCTTTGTATTCGTTTTAATGAATGTAACGCTTATTTTTTCTCAGTGGCAAAAAACGAGTTTGACGAAAAGTGCCAGTGGCGATATTGATCAAAACATGTATCAAATGGCGTTGAACAACAACAAATTATATGTTGCTACAAATGATGGCATTTGGGAATCGGCAAGTGCAAATGGTGGCGATTGGACTGCTTATGGACTACAAGGCAAACGGGTTTTTATGATTAATTTCGGGGTTCTTAAATTGGCTGTTACAGTTGAAATAGCCTCGGACGATGTCACTAAGAAAACCCTTCAACTTTATAAATACAATGGCATCACTTGGGTGAATACAACTTTTAACCCTTCAAAATTGGCAGTATTTGGTTCAAATCTGGATAATCTTATTAATTTTGCTCAAATACAAAAAAATGGTCAAACAGTAATTGTTCTTCCAACTTGGGGAAATGGTATCTGGAGTTCGCCAGATGGAGGCGATACTTGGACAAAACCAGCTTATGAAATCTGCACTACTTGTCCTACTAATACTAGTTTATTATACAAAAAAATTTCCGGAATTTATACATTTCCAGGTGATACTAAAATTTATGGAACGGATAAAGCCGATTTTAATATGCAATTTATGATTTATTCTGAAGATTATGGGCTTACCTGGAATAACAAAGAAGTTGAAAACTTCTTTAATCCATGGTCGTTGCACAAACGAAGTGTGGGTGGCAAACCGTATTTCTATTGGGGAGGTAAAACTGGAAACCTGGGAGCAGTTTGGATCTCGGATGATGCCGGTAGTAATTGGGCTGCTTCATTTGCACTTGGTGTCCCTTATTGGAACAATCGTCGGATTATTGGTGAAGATGATGGACCACTTTATATTATGTGTAGTGCCGATAATGTATATGTTTCGAATGACAATGGCGATACCTTTGCGCCGGTTGGAACAGGCTTAGTATTTCCATCACCTATACCTGCACCTGCAAACGAATCCTTTTTTCTTAGTCATCTAGTACAATCATCCTCTAAATTATTTGTTTCTACCACAACAGATGGAATGTATAGTTTCGATTTAACTCCATCGGCAGTGCAAAATCATAAAACGGATAAACTAAACTTAGTTGTTTCTGCTGATAAATCAATATTGGAATTGACAACCGAACTTGGATCAATAATTCAAATCTTTAATATTGAAGGTAGAGTTCTGAAAACAAGTCAAGCACAAAATATTAAAACTTTAATCGATATTCAGGATTTAAAATCGGCAATGTATTTCGTTCAAATCAAAAATATGCAAGGGAGAAATTTCACTGGAAAATTTCTAAAATAATATTCTCAATTTAGTAACAGATATTTTTAATCGAATCTACTCCGAAAAAGTTGAAAAACTGATTATTTTACCCCAAATGGGGGCTTAAAAATGAGATTAGAAGATTACCAAAAAAAATATCGAATTTTAAAAGTCGAAACTGCTCCTTAAAGCCAAACTCTCAATATCCCTTTTTCCTTCTCCAATTGGAGAAGGTGTCCCGTATTTCGGGACGGAAGAGGTTCTTTTGGGGGTTTGGGGGTCAAAGACTTTTTGTAATAAAATTTTTTATTCAAAAGATTTTCTTTGATTAGGGCAATCACTTTCTTATTTCGTCTATAGATTGTATTTCATCAATACTACTAATATTTAAAATTAAATTTTATGAAAAAAACTACATTTACATTGGTGCTTTTCTTAGTATGCACCAATCTTGTTTTCTCTCAATGGCAGAAACTCAATCTGACTAAAACTGCCGGTGGAACCATTCCTGCGAAAGTAAATTACATGGTTATAAATAGCAATAAGCTTTACGCGGCTACAACTGATGGTATATGGGTTTCAGCATCCCGCAACGGGGGTGATTGGGAAGCTTATGGACTACAAGGCGAAGAAGTTACACACTTGAGTTACGGCGTACTTAAATTGGCGGTAACTTTAGTAACAGCCACTGACGATGCCACAAAAAAAACAGGAAAGCTGTATAAGTATATTGGTACAAATTGGATAGTAACAAACTTTAATCCTACTGGAGTTAAAGGTTTTGAAGTGAATCAGAATTTTGCACAAATTCAAAATGGTAATACTACCGTGATAATTATGCCAAACTGGGGAAACGGTATTAAGCGTTCGGTCGACAATGGTGATACCTGGACTTCCTATCCGTATGAGACTTCGACAATTGGCACACATTATAAAGCTGTGCTTGGTGCTTATGTTGTACCCAACGATAATATAATCTATGCAACTGATAAAGTTACAGCATCTAACCACTTTCTTGATTATTCTACTGATTATGGTGTAACCTGGAATAAAATGGAAGTAGGTAATTTTTTCAACCCGTATGCATTTCATAAAAGAAATGTCAGTGGACAAAGTTATTTGTATTATGGTGGTGAAAATGGTAATAATGGGTATTTGTATCGTTCAGGCGATGCTGGCATTTCTTGGGATAATTCATTCACTTTGGGTGATGGTGGACTCTATAACCGTTGCATCATAGGGAATGACGATGGTCCGTTGTACGTAATGCGTACTTTAAATGATGTATATGTTTCAAAAGATAATGGAGATACTTTTTCTTCTGTTGGAACAGGTCTTGTTATTACCCCAGGCGCCTCAAAATTGTATTTAACTCACATGGTTTTAAGTTCTGAAAAGTTATATGTTTCAAATATTGATAATGGAATATTCTATTTTAATTTAACACCATCGGCAGTCGAAAAGGTTGTTGAGCAAAAATCAATTTGTTATCCGAGCATTGCAAAATATGAACTGACAGTGAATACAACTATTAATTCTAAAATATCGGTTTTAACTCTTGAAGGAAAACTGATTAAGACCGTCATGGCTCAAAGCGAAAAATTAAACCTTGATATACACAATTTAGTTCCTTCCATGTATATTTTGAAATCGCAAAGTGTTGATGGAAAGATTTATATTGACAAATTTATTAAAGAATAAATAGCTGTATTTTACCTTTAAATTTACGAATTATTATAACTCAATCAAAAATTTTATACAAAATGAGAAAAAATAAATTATTATTCGGGCTTTTTTTACTACTCAGTAGTGTAATCCTAAGTGCTCAAAACCCAATTGCTACTTATTATTCAGGACCTGAAGGTTATCCGGCTTGGACAGACGAAATAAAGTGGGATAATATACTTACAATGACCAACAAAAACTCGGGTGCCGAAAACTTAGCTGAGTTTAAAGCCAAACGTGATATTCTTTACGCACAAGGGGGTGGTGTGCTTTATTATCCTGCCGGAACTTATATTTTTAATATACCCGATGGACCGAATGATGAAGGCTTAATGCTCAAAAAAGGAGTTGTTATTTTAGGCGAAGCTCCATCCACAGATAACGTAGCAGTCACAGGAAGAAGCACAACTGCCGGAAGCATTACTATTGATCAGCATGGCTTGGGCAATATGCCTACCAAATTCCAATTTACACGTCGTAAATCCGAATTTGGAACAGCCACAGACAGTATTCCTAAAATGTGGAATTGTATCGGACAAAAAAAAGGTGCAAACGAAACCAGTTTAGGTCAAAACTCCCACATGGGTATTGCGTGGATTGAGATGGAGTTTGGATATATTTATTTCGGAATGGATGCGGAACTTCCTGCAGGTGGTTCAGCATGGGCAGCTACTTGGGCTTCAACAACTTCTAGTTATACAGGGGGAGTGGATAAACAAATTAATGGTTGGAACGCCCGTGTGCCTGATGGTACTCATTTTATGGATCCTTTCAGCGGTGGATCTTCATGGGGCGGTATGAAAGCTGTAACTGCAAGCAAGATTTTTGTTTTTAGTGTAAAAATGAGTAATTGTACTCCTCCAAACTATGTTTGTGACCGCTTAAAAGTATATTCAAAGGGTTGGAGGCATGAAAATGGAGGTTGGCGCTTTGGCGCACGTATTGGTATCGATGCAAGCAATGTATTTGTAGCTAATAATGTGATTGCAATGCCAACAAAAGCTTTTGGATATACAGCACCTACTGTTTTTGATGGTGGAAGTACTACTGTTACTGATAGACCACTCGTTTTTGATTATGGCAATGCTATTGGTATTGATATAAACAAAAGTTTATTGACACCTTTTAATAATCGTTGCTTAATTGAACAAGAAGAAGGTTATTACGAACCTAATGTGATAATCAGAGATAACTGGATTTATAATCATGGAAATAAAGGTATTGAATGTGCTGGTACTTGGGTTGTTGTACAAGGAAATGTAAATTATAGGCATCACTTGGGATTATCTAGTCCTTATTCATATATTACAACCAATCAACTTTTCTATTGTATGGATGGATGGAAATGGAGGGATTCAGAATCTGCTTCAGATTTAATGGCTCGTTTTTGCGATTATGGTGGACATAATGTTTGGTTTGATAATAACCGTTGGTGTGGAACCGGATCGAGAGGAAATGATGGTGAAGGTATCCTACTTCAACGAATGAATGGTGTAGAAGTTTACTCGGTAGCCATTACCAATAATAAACAAGCTAATTTGAATAATGGTGAAAGTGGTTATATTGGTCCATGGCAGGCATGGGCGATTGGATTATTTCAGGGTTGGAATACGATAATTGGTAATGTTGGTGCATATATTTGCGGTACACAGGCATCTTATGCTCAAGATCTTTCGAGTATAGAGAATTATAAATTAGATGGAGTTACACCTTCAACTGTTGTTTGTGGTCCATCATCTGTAAATACTGCAGTTATGACTGCACCTCAGGATTGGCAAAGTGAGTGTTCTGTTAATAATCCAGGTATTCCAACAATTACAAAATTGGTTTATAATTCAACTAGCGGAGCTGTTGAAATTGAATATAGCGATGTATCCAACGAAGTTGCATACCGAATTGACAGACGAAAAGATGGTTTGACAGAATGGACAACAGTCGCTTTTAGACCTCGTCTTGAAACAAAAACCTCAGTGTCGGATGTAATGGCATCAAGTCCTGGAAATTATGGTCCGGATCAAATCGAATCTTCCGGTGTAAACATTGGCATGAATAATCGTTTAGATTCTCGGAGTTTTCCAGTTAAAATACGGGAAATTAATTTGCCTAAATGGCATGATTATACGACTGGAAAAGGAACTTACGAATATCGGGTTGTTGCAATTAAATGTTCTTCATCAGATAATAGCTTTGCTTCATTACCACAACAAACAAATACTGTTACTGCATTAATTCCGTCTAAATCAATGTGGGTTTCTACGGTCAGTGTTCAGCCA
>JBBRHJ010000206.1:0-6942 GCA_038222885.1 Bacteroidales bacterium
CGACAACACTGAAAATGCATCAAATTTCACGTCATAAATATATTTCACATCTGATATGAAAAATGTTATTCCCATAATAGTAGGCTTATCTTTTCGTAATGCAAAAGGTTGGTATTGCGAAACTGATTTGCTTTTTATATCCCGAGGGCTTATGAGTAAATCCCACAGTGTTTGTATGGCAAATAGCAAATTTGATTTACCGGAGGCATTGGCTCCATAAATCAGGGCTGTTTTAAGCAAATGCACACCTGGCTTAACTTCTACTGTTAATTCATCGAAGTAAGTTTTATCACTGGTAGCCTCGAAAGATACATATTGCCGAGCTCCAAACGACATGAAGTTTTCGACGTAAAATTCCTGAATCATAGTTATATTGTTATAATTGGGTAATAATTTCCAAATATACCATATATAACCCGAATATCATTCAATTTGCCATTAGTTTTAGCATTTAATAACTTTTTGTTTTATTCTTCAGGGGGCAAGTCATTCTTCTCCGTCCTCCAACTCTTTTCCCATGCGGTATTTAATATCAGTATCATTTACTACTTTTTTTCCTCACCCTCTCCACTACTTTCCCATCTGTTAATTCCCTAATCGCATCCTTTGATATCCATCGAGCTGATTTGGTGGGTTGTTGGGCAATTTGCTCAGCGGTTTCTAAAGCTTTCAATCTGAGGGTTTCGTTGCGTTTACCTATTTGGCGTAATGCCCAGTTGACGGCTTTGCGGACGAAATTTCTATCGTCCCAAGCTTCGCGGATAATGATTTCAAAGAATCGATTGAATATCAGATTGTCTTTGTCTTTGGAGTAAAATGCCAACTCACACATCAATGAAAAGGCCGACCGTTTTACGAATTCCTCTTCGCGGCAAGAGTATTCTTCTATTTTAGCGAAAACCAACTCAGTGCGACCCAATAAATCGCAAGTTACATCACATAAATCCCAGGAATCAAAATCATGTACCCAAGCGTCAAATTGCTGTTCGTTAAGGTTTTCTGGACTTTCAATTATGGACGCCAACAATCGGGCTTCGTGTATTTCGGTTGCCCAAAGTTCCAATGCCAATGGATGGTTTTTCCCAATTTCTTTGGCTAAACTTCTTAAATGAGGAACTCTGATGCCCAGAGCCTTTGAATTATTGATGCCAAATTTAGCTAATTGTTGAAAATGGGCTGGAGATGCCAACTCGTTCAATCTGTGAAGAACTTCGTGTAAATTCATGTAGAGAAAAATTATAATCAATAAGTAGAATTCCCAAAATTAGAATAAAATGTAGACAAAGAATGTTTTTTTAATTGATTTATTTACTTTTGCAAAAGAATTTTACAAAAATCAAGAAAGCCAGCGTAAATTCATGTCTGTAATTTTATTGTTTTAATGAAACGAATAACCAAATGAAAGACCACACCAACGATATTATTTTTCCACAAACTGCCTATCCAAAACCCGATGCTTACAATGCGTTGAGTATGCCAGTATATCATACAGCAGCTTACGAATTTGATTCAGCAGAGCAAATGGAGTCAGCTTTCTCGGGAAAAACTGCGGAATTTGCCTATTCGCGAATCAGCAATCCTACGGTTCAGCATTTTGAAAATACGGTCAAAGGCATGACGCAGGCTTACAGCGTAACTGCTTTGAACTCGGGCATGGCGGCTATTTCAAATACAATTATTGCAATAGCACAAAACGGCAAGAATATAGTTACAACGCGACATTTATTTGGAAATACTTATTCGTTTTTTGCCAATACGATGGCCGCTTTTGGGGTAGAAACTCGATTCTGCGATTTGGATAATTCAGATGAAGTTGAACGCAATATTGATGAAAATACTTGTGCTGTTTTTTTAGAAATTATTTCAAATCCACAAATGGAAGTAATTAATTTACAAGTGCTTTCAGCGATTTGTAAAAGTAAAAATGTACCTTTAATCGCCGATACTACCTTGATACCTTTTCATGTATTTAAAGCCCAACAACAAGGTATTAATATTGAAATAGTTTCGAGTACAAAATATATTTCGGGAGGAGCTACCAGCATTGGAGGTTTAATCATCGACTACGGAAAGTTCGATTGGAGTTTTTCATCGAAGTTAAATGCATTGGCAAAGGAATTTGGCGAAGCAGCTTTTACTGTTAAACTGAAAAAAGAGATTCATCGTAATTTGGGTGCTTATATGACTCCACAAGTTGCTTATATGCAAACGCTTGGTTTGGAAACTTTGGCTTTGAGGTATGAAAAAGCGACTAAGACTTGTGCTGAACTTGCTCGGAAACTACAAGCCATAGAGGGAGTTGAAAGTGTAAATTATAATGGTTTAACTGATAATAAATACCATGTTATCAGCCAATTACAATTCGGCAAAAATCCAGGCGCTATGTTTACATTCAACTTGTCGTCGAAAGAGGAATGTTATAGTTTTTTGAATAAATTGAAAGTGATAAAACGTGCTACTAATTTGTTCGACAATAAAACATTAGCAATTCATCCTGCTTCTACAATTTATGGCAGTTTTTCCGAAGAAGTCCGCAAACAAATGAATGTTTCCGACAAAACGATCAGAATATCAGTGGGGCTGGAAGATTTTGAAACTTTGTACTCTGATTTTCTGCAAGCGATTTATTAATAAACAAGGAAACAAGGAGACGAGGAAGAAAAATAGGCAGAGGCTAAGGCACAGGGAAAATAGAAAATAAAAAAATGTGCCAATAGGACAATTTGCCTATTCACCAATATTTAACAATTAACCTTTGATCATTGATTTCAGACTCTTCAAACACTAAACGCTGAACACTAAACGCTAAACACAAAACACTGAACACCAAACGCTAAACATTGAATAACAAAAATAACAAGCTCAAAATTCAACTTGAATCTTGAGCTTGAAGTGCAAAACATAAAACATATAGTCAAGGTATTATTCTTTCCATTTTTTTACGATGTTGATAAACATCATTCGGTATTCGTAAGGGTCAAAACTGTGAGCAGCATTGGCTAAATCGAGAACCATCTGTTTTGAAGCAGTGCCTTTGAATTCCGATTGTTTCATAATTAATCCAAAAGTACTAATAGCTGCTGCAAAACGCATATTTTCCGATGCTGAACTAATGGCTTTTGGTATAGAATTAACTTCATGTTGCAACAATCGACTTTCAGTTTCATTTGGTTTTTTGTATCTGAAATCAAATTGTGCATATTTCCCTGCGGATAAGTTAGTGGTTAATACTACCTCATAAAGTGCTGTAATTGTTTGCGATGAACCAATTTCACCTGCATCTTTCGTATCGTTTACAAAATCTTCATTCTTTAATGCCCGGTTTTCGTAACCAATGAGTCGATAAGAAGCTACCTTATCTGGATTAAAAGTGATTTGAATCTTGGAATCTTTGGCTACGGTATAGAATTTAGCCTTTTCATTGATAAATATTTTAACTAACTCATCTGAATTGTCAATATATTCGTAATTGCCATTGCCGTTATTGGCAATTTGTTCCATCATATTGTCGTTCAAATTACCTGAGCCCACACCCAAAACAGTTAAATAAACACCACTCTCCCGTTTTTTCTCAATGAGTTTTACCAATTCATCCGTAGAACTTGTTCCAACATTAAAATCGCCATCCGAACCAATGATAATTCGATTGTTTCCATCTTTAATAAAATTCTCTTCTGCAATTTCGTAAGCTGTTATTATTCCTTGAGCACCAGCAGTAGAACCACCCGCACCTAATTTATCAATTGCTTTTTTAATCTTAGATTTCTCGTTTCCCAATGTTGATTTAAGCAACACTTCTGCACTTCCGGCATAAGTTACGATGGCAACTCTATCTTTATCGGACAATTCATCTGTCATCATTTTAAAGCCCGCTTTTAATATATCTAACTTATCAGGCGAACTCATCGACCCGGAAACATCAATTAAAAATACATAATTTGAACTCAGCATTTCGCTTGCAGTCAAAGTTCTACCTTTCATCCCAACTCGTATCAGGTGATGATCGGCATTCCAAGGACAAACGGCGATTTCAGAATTGAGAGCGACATTTTCGGTAGCGGAAGGCTCAGCATAGTCGAAAGTAAAATAATTGATAAACTCTTCGACACGAACAGCTTCTTTTGGAGGTGTTTGTCCCAAATACATAAATCGACGCATATTGGCAAACGCACCACCATCGGCATCGACCGAAAAAGTTGAAATAGGTTCTTTGGCAACTTCTAAGAAGGGATTTTCAGCCAAATCTTTGTACTTTTCGGTCTGAGCTTCTTCTATATAACCAAAATTCTTATCGTAGGACATGCCTGGATTTGAATTATCATAACTATCGCAAGCAGCAAACATGGCTATTACGAACATAGCCGACATAAATTTAAAATAGGTTTTCATAGTCAAGTGTTTAATTTGTGTTTATAATATTAAGGTATTTCGTCTTTTTCTAACATAGCCATGATGATAACTAATACTAAAATGTTGCAAGCGATAAAAAAAAATTAGATTTTGTAGAAAAAAAATATCTGTTAGTTAAATCATAAGCTATTTTATTGTTTTTGTATTTACCTTTGCCAAGAATTTCTAACAAGAAAAATCATTCTATATGCAATTCGTTTTTTTGACTTCAACGAACAATTCAACTTATATTATGTTTTTTCTAACAATCATCAACAATCAAATATGCCGCAATCACCTGCCTCTTCACACGAATTAGCCACCGAAGATATTCGTAAACTAATTTGGAAATATTCTTTGCCAGCAATGGTGGGCACGGTTGTGATGTCGCTATACAATATTGTCGACCGAATTTTTATTGGGCAAGGTGTCGGACCATTGGCCATTTCAGGATTGTCGTTAGCATTCCCATTTATGATAATTTTAATGGCTTTCGGTATGTTGATTGGTGCTGGTTCAGCTTCTCGTATCTCCATTACTTTAGGTGAAAATGACAAAGATAAAGCTGAAAAAATACTTGGGAATGCAGTTGTACTTACTTTTATAATATCGGGTGCAGCCATTATTCTTTCATTGATATTTATGAAGGATCTATTGTTCATGTTTGGTGGAACTGCCAATACAATACAATATGCGTCCGACTATATGATAATTATTATTCCTGGTGGCATTTTCACTGCTCTATATTTTGGCTTAAATAATATTTTACGGGCATCTGGAAATCCAAAATCGGCCATGTTCAATATTCTCTTGGGAGCAATTGTGAATATTATTCTCGACCCAATTTTTATATTTGTTTTTGATTGGGGAATCCAAGGAGCTGCTATTGCCACTGTCATCTCTTATTTCATTGGAACACTGAATGTTGCATCTCACTTTATCTATCGAGATAGTCAGTTGAGATTTCATACTCGTAATTTCAAACTACAAAAAGACATTGTTTATTCTATACTCAGTATAGGAATGTCGCCATTCAGTATGCAAATTGGTACAAGTTTGGTGGTAATTCTTATCAACGGTACTTTGCTAAAATACGGAGGCGATTTGGCTATTGGTGCTTATGGAATTATTAACAGCGTCAACATGATGGTAGTGATGTTTATCATAGGTCTCAATCAAGGAACTCAACCAATTATTGGCTATAATTATGGAGCTCGAAATTTTCCACGTATGTTTACTACATTGAAAACAGCAGCTTTTATCGGGACAATTTTTACAACGGTTGGATTTGTTATGGGCATGTTTTTTCCAAAACCAATCGTTTCAGTTTTTACAAGCGACTTAGAATTGCAACAAATTTCGGCAGTTGCGTTGCGAATTTCAGTTATTATGTTTCCTATCATTGGTTTTCAGGTAGTTGTATCTAATTTTTTTCAATCAATCGGTAAAGCCAAATTATCCATTTTTTTAAGTCTCACCCGCCAATTTATATTTTTCATACCTGCACTTTTTATACTTCCACCGTTTTTTGGTTTAGAAGGAACTTGGGCTGTAATGCCACTCTCAGATGGATTATCGGCAATAGTTTCGTCCATCACATTTTTTGCTTTCTACAAGAAATTCAAGAATAGCGAAATGCAGCTTTCGTAAAAATCTTGTTTTTTCTCATAGATTAACAAAAACAATTCAATGTCGTTTATTTAGTGATAGTATAAAAAATTGTCCGTAGGACATTAATATCCATAGAATAAATTACCAAATCTGATTGATTTCCCATAGGGAATTAACATATTTATCCACTTCGTGGAGTCATATTTTGTGTTTGAACATTTGTTATTGATGTTGATTCCCCACGGGAAAATAATTCAGTTAAATCCAAACCCTTAAATAAACGACATTGAAAAACAATTGTCGAAGATATTTGAAAATTATTGAAATACGTTTATGTAATCCATTAGTTTTTTGTACCTTTGCACCCTAATTTTTGTAAAGTAAACATATTGTCTAACCCCACTAATTTATTAGTAATTAAAAAACAAATTTTCTGTAATGGAAGAGAACAAAAACACTCCGGAAGAAGTAATTCCAACCGTAGAAGAAACAGTAACAGAGCAAACCAATGAAGTTGTAGAGACTCCTGTTGTAGTAGAAGAAGCAGCAGTTGTGGAAGAAGCACCAGTTGTAGAAGAAGCACCAGTTGTAGAAGAAGCAGCAGTTGTGGAAGAAACACCAGTTGAAGTGGCTCCAGAAATTGAAGAAGAAACTAAAGAAGTAATCGAAGAAGCTCCTTCTGCAAGAAAACATGTAGAACCAGCAGTTATCGGTCCAGAGAGTGATTTCGATTGGGATGCATACGAAAAAGGTGTAAGCATTTCAGCTGAAGCGAAAGCAGATTTAGAGAAAACTTACGACGAAACTTTAAATGCCATTAAGGACAAAGAAGTTGTAGATGGTAAAGTAATTTCGATTAATAAACGTGAGGTAGTAGTAAACGTAGGCTACAAATCGGATGGTATCGTTCCTATGAGCGAATTCCGTTATAATCCAGATTTG
>JBBRHJ010000207.1:0-6899 GCA_038222885.1 Bacteroidales bacterium
TTCATCAATTCCGAACATCAAATTCATGTTTTGTACAGCCTGACCTGATGCTCCTTTGAGTAAATTGTCAATCATGGAAACAATAAGTAATTTATTTCCATGCTTTTCAAGATAAACTATAGCTTTGTTTGTATTTATTACTTGCTTTAAATCTGGATTTTTTTCACTCATAAATGTAAATGCAGCATTTTGATAATATGATTGATATAATCGCTTAGCTTCATCTAAACTTAAATTACAAGTGGTATACGTAGTTGCATAAATTCCACGCGGAAAATTACCTCGAACGGGAATAAAGTTCAGTTCTTTATCAAAATCAACTTGTAATTGCTGAATAGATTGACCGATTTCTTGTAAATGCTGATGCCCAAAGGCTTTATAAATCGATATATTATTATTACGCCAACTGAAATGTGAAGTTTCAGTAGGTCTAACACCTGCACCCGTGGAACCTGTAACAGCATTGATATGAACCTCATCGATTAGTAAACCAGCAGCTGCTAGAGGAAACAATGCTAACTGAATAACAGTTGCAAAACAGCCCGGATTGGCTATCCTAGTTGCTTTACATATTTTATCACGGTTCAACTCGGGTAAACCGTACACAAAATCATGATTTGGACTCTTGGCTCTAAAATCAGTCGAAAGATCGATTATCTTCAGTTTTTCGGGTAGTGTATTATTCTCAACAAAATTTTTGCTGTCTCCATGTGCCGAACAAAGGAAAAGTACATCGATATCGTCAAAATTCAATTCTGAACTAAATAATAAATCGGTATCTCCAATCAATCCACTATGAACATTTACGATGGGATTACCACTGTTACTTGTACTGTGCACAAATATAATTTCTGATTTTGGATGATGAATAAGTACTCTCAACAACTCACCTGCAGTATAGCCAGCTCCACCAACTATACCTATTTTAATTTTATTTCCCATTGTATCTATTAGTTTGCTAGCTATCTTATAGTTTGCTAGCTATCTTATGCGCTTGATTAGTAATAATTACAAGCCCCCAAATGTATGTATTGTGTCTTGTTTTGGAAGTGCAAAAGTAGTCAATTTTAATTTCATATTAAGAAATACTGAACAAGAACGTTAGATCAGAAGTACGAATTCATTTTGAATGAATGATTTAGATCATATAGTTTATATTTATTTTAAGAAAAAAAACGGACACGAACAATGAAAAATATATTAATAATGTTGCGATTATTTTTCTTTTGTCTAACATCTTTGTTCACCCGCTTGGGCGGTATGTCGAATACTCCATTGGTTCTGGCTTGTACTGGTTAGTATCTAAACTCTCAAATTGATGTTTTTTTTTGCACAATATACATTGTTTTAACGCACTCTACATATTGCAATTAATAGATAATCAACTTAATATAAAAATTCCATAAAATAAAATTATCTTTATTTGTTTCAAAAGAAAATTAATTTCAATTACTTTTTTTTTGTTGTCTTTGTTCTTTTGTCTAATATCTTTGTTCTTTATTCTGGCTTGTCCAGGTTAGGTATAAACAACAACTTGTATTTAAAATCACATATATTTTTTTTAAATGAAGCTTTATATTTAGCTTAATGTTAGGCTGTTGCACAGATTTTATTCAAAAAAAAATATAATTTTTTTGTTTCAAGTATTATTATATTTGAATTATTGCTTACCTTTGGGAAAAATAATCAGAACACAAGAATAGTTATTTAAATTGATTTTTATTTAGTTGCCCAATTCTTTAAAGAAAATATAAATTATGATTAAAGTATTTATTGTAGACGATCATGAGATTATTCGTCAGGGCTTAAAAATGATACTTAAAGAAGCCGATGATTTAATCGTGGTTGGGGAAGCTCAAGATGGAATTGAGGCACTCCAAAAAATTAAAACCATTGAATGTGATGTATTATTGCTTGATTTGAATATGCCGGGTAAAAGTGGAATTGAATTACTTTCAGACATTAAATTACTAAAACCCCAAATTCATATTCTAGTATTGAGCATTCATCCCGAAGATAAATTCGCTTTGCGTACAATTAAGGCTGGCGCTTCAGGGTACTTGTGTAAAGACACAGCACTTGAAGAACTTATAATAGCCATTCGCAGAATTTATACGAAGGGGAGATATATTAGCAATACGCTTGCTGAGCAGTTAGCATTTGAAATTATACCTAAAGCAGAAACACCGCCTCACGCCCAATTATCAAGTAGAGAGCATCAGATTCTTATTAAAATTGCTTCTGGTATGAAAGTAAAGGAAATTGCGAAAGAGCTTGATTTGAGTATTAGTACAGTTTTTACATACCGCCTTCGAATATTTGAAAAATTGAGTATTCGAAACAATGTTGAATTAACACATTATGCAATAGAAAATAAATTAGTAAACTAAGAACAGAATTCAGAATTTTCATATTCATCTCCACCTATTTGGGGATTTGTATTTGTGTAATTCACTCATAGATAATTTTTTATCGATGAGTGAATTCTGTTTATAGGTTGGTTATTTATGTTTGATACTCTACTACTAATGAAATAAATGTCCAATCAAATTTAATTTTGGTTTTGTACAATTACTGCCAATAGTAAAATATAACTTTTGGATAATGGATGTTTTTTTGTACTTTTGCTGAAATTTTTTTTAATAAAAGCCAAGTAAATTTCTTCATTATTTGTTCTAAAAGTAAAATAGGAACTTTAGATTAAGACAATTTATCGGTCTTTTATTTTTGAATTAAAGTACTGTTATTCACGTAAATAATATTTGTAATTATAAATATCTCTTCATGAACATTATTCAAATTAAGGACAAACAATTCAAACTTTCAATTCCTGACGATGAAATTCAACTTGCGGTCGCACGTGTTGGAAACGAAATAAATAAGGATTTGGAAGGTACCGATCCACTATTTATCTGTGTGTTGAATGGTGCTTTTATGTTCGCAGGCGACTTAATGAAAACGATTAATATTCCTTGCGAAATCACTTTTATAAAGTTGTCTTCGTACGATGGACTTTATACCTCGGGTACTGTAAAGGAAATTATTGGTCTGAATGAAAGTGTAGTTGGCCGAAATGTAGTGGTGGTAGAAGATATTGTGGATACAGGTATTACCATGGAACGAATTTTAGCTTCATTGAAAGCCAAAGGAGCTAATGATATTAAGGTTGCTACGTTTCTTCAGAAGCCTGATGCTTTACAGCGTGATATTCAGGTTGATTATGTGGCTATGAGTATTCCTAACGATTTTATTGTGGGCTATGGCTTAGATTATGATGGTTATGGTCGAAATCTGAAGGATATTTACACCGTACTGGATTAAATGTATAACATAATGGTTGGTTTTAGGTATAGCTAACCCTTGCGTTTTTTATTAAATATTTATAGGTATTAGAATATGTTGAATATTATTATTTGTGGTGCACCCGGTTGTGGGAAAGGAACACAGAGTGCAATGATTGCTGAAAAGTATAAATTAAAACACCTCTCTACGGGTGAGCTTTTACGAAAAGAAATTGAAGAAAGAACAGCTTTAGGTATCGTTATCGAAGATTCTATAGCTAAAGGAAATTTGGTCCCTGACGAAATGATTATCGATATATTATTGAAGGCGTTTCAGGTCAACAAAGAAAATAAAAACGGAGTAATTCTCGATGGATTTCCACGAACAGTAAACCAGGCCGAAACGCTTGAAAAAGTACTTAAAGGGACTATAAACGAAATTAGTATTTTATTGGATATACATGTAGATAAAAGAGAATTAATTCATCGATTACTTAAACGTGGTGAAACATCGGGTAGGAGTGATGACAATTTGGAAACAATTATAAAGCGGCTTGATGTTTTCGAAGCAAAAACAGCCCCAGTTAATTATTACTATAAAACCTTAGATAAATATGCTTCCATCGATGGGATGGGAGATGTTCAAGACGTAAATTCACGAATTTCCGAAGTACTCAATTCTATCTTGATCGAAAACTAAAAATCCTGTCAAAACCGAACAATCCGTCTGTTTAGCATTCGGAAATTAAAACACAAATCATGGCTAGTTCTAATTTTGTTGATTACGTAAAAATATTTTGTAAGTCAGGTAATGGTGGTGCAGGTTCAAAACACTTGTATCGCGATAAGTTGACGATGAAAGGTGGTCCTGATGGCGGTGATGGCGGTCGAGGAGGTCATATCATTTTGCGGGGTAGCAAAAATCTTTGGACGCTTATACACTTGAAATATGCACGACATATTCATTCTGGTCATGGTGGTGATGGTGGCCCAAGTCGTAGTTTTGGTAAAGAAGGCGAAGATAAAATAATAGAAGTCCCTTGTGGAACAGTAGTTTATGATGCTGAAACTGGAGAATTTATTTGTGATATAAAAGAAGCTGACGAAGAAATAATATTGGTCAAAGGTGGTAGAGGTGGACAAGGGAACTGGCATTTTAAATCGGCCACAAACCAGACTCCACGTTTTGCACAACCTGGCGAAGCATCTATTGAGCGAACAGTTATTTTGCAATTAAAAGTACTTGCTGATGTTGGTTTAGTAGGTTTCCCTAATGCTGGAAAGTCCACTTTATTGTCGGTAGTTTCGGCTGCAAAACCTGAAATTGCTGATTATCCATTTACCACACTTGTTCCCAATTTGGGAATTGTAGCATATCGTAACAATCAATCCTTTGTTATGGCCGATATTCCTGGAATTATTGAGGGAGCATCCGAAGGTAAAGGTTTAGGTCTTAGGTTCTTGCGACATATAGAGCGAAATTCTATTTTACTTTTTATGATTGCTGCTGATAGTAAGGATATTACAGAGGAATATAATATACTGCTGAATGAACTGGAAACCTATAATCCAGAATTGACCGATAAACAAAGAATTTTAGCAATCACCAAAAGTGATATGCTCGATGAAGAGTTGACCCAAGCTATTCAAGATGAATTAAAATTAGAGGTGGAAACAATTTTTATTTCTTCAGTTACTGGTCAAGGAATTCAGGAGCTTAAAGACTTGATATGGAGTGAAATAAATAAAGAATCGAATAAAATAGTTGAGATTTCGCATCGCCCGATATATATTACTACTGTTGAGCCCGTTGAAGAAGAAGAGCTTGTTGAGGATGAATTTTATGACGACGAAGATGAAGATGACGATATTAGTAAATACAAAGGTATTGGTTGGGATGAGTTGTAGGTAAAAAAAAAATTTAGGTGAAGGCAAAGGCTGAGGTAACGCTAAACACTGAACACTAAACGGAATAACGTGATCACCTATACTTTATTAGAACAATTTTCAGAAATTACACACTTTTGCACAACGAGACATGGTGGAGTAAGTGAGGGAAATTATGGTACGTTCAATATAGGTCCATATTCGGGTGATAACATTGAACATCAAACTGAAAATCTTAATCGATTATCTCAGACGATAAATATACCAACTCAGGATATTATTTTTCCTTATCAAACTCATGGAAATGAGGTGTTTACTATTGATAAAGAATTTTTAAGCAAAAAAACTTCTGATAAAAATCAACTCCTCTCAGGAAAAGATGCTCTAATAACAAATATCCATGATGTTTGCATTGGTGTTACTACAGCCGATTGCGTTCCTGTCACTTTCTACGATCCCACTCAAAAAGTAATAGCAGTTGCACATGCAGGTTGGCGTGGAACTTCGAGCCAGACAGTTAAAAAAACTATAGATGCTATGATTCTGCATTTTGATTGCAAAGTGGCTGATATTTATGCTGTTATTGGTCCTTCAATTTCTGTGGAAGCATATCAGGTAGGAGAGGAGCTTTACGAAATTTTTAAATCAGCAGGATTTCCTGTGCTGGAAATTTTCAAAACTATTGATTCAAATTTACATCTCGATTTGTGGAAAGCCAACGAATGGTTACTTTTACAGGCAAGTATTCCGCTGAATCAGATTGAAATAGCTGGGTTGTGTACATATAAAAACCATCAAGATTTTTTCTCAGCTCGACGACTTGGAATTAAATCAGGTCGTTTGTTGAGTGCTATTTGTATCAAGAATTAAGCATTTACTTTTAATGTTTTAGAAATGATTTCTATTCAAATTTCCGATTCAATTCGAAATATATGTCCCGAAATTCGTTTGGGTGTTATAAGTTGTGAGTTGATTAATTCTCCTCCCAATGCTGATTTGTGGTTAGAAATCGAGAACGAACTCAATACAATCAGACAACACTTTAGGCTTGATGAAATTAATAAGCGGAATGAAATTCGAGCTACACGTTTGATATATAAAAGTTTAGGAAAAGACCCAAACCGTTATCGCCCTTCGGCTGAGGCTTTGTGTCGGCGTATAGTTCGTGATTTAGGTCTTTATCGGGTTAACACTTTAGTTGATATTATAAATTTTGTATCAATTCGAAGCGGATTTTCAATTGGATGTTTTGATTTGGAGTTAATCAAAGGAGATTTAAGTTTGGGAGTTGGGGGCGAAAATGAAGAATTTGAAGCTATAGGTAGAGGTCAGTTAAATATTTCTGGTTTACCTATTTACAGAGATATAATAGGAGGAATAGGCACTCCAACCAGCGATAGTGAACGAACGAAAATAAGTGAGAGAACCACTCAGGCAATAATTATAATCAATGACTATGGTAATAGTCCAAATCTTGAATCTGCTGTAAATCACAGTTTAGATTTGTTGATGAAATACACTGGTTTAGTTCGATATGAACTGGAATATGTTCATTAATTATTCAACTCATCCAATACCTTTTCCAATTCCACATCTAATTCGGTTAGTTGCTTTTTACAAAAGTTAATTAATTCTGCCGCACGTTTTACTTTCACCGATATAGCGTCTAAGTTCAGTTCTTTGTCATTTTCGAGTGCGAATAGTATTGATTCAAGTTCAGTAACTGTTTCG